>JAJZDO010000349.1 GCA_021805955.1 Acidobacteriota bacterium | reverse complement strand
GCAAACAGCGCCGTCATGCGAGCAGGCAATCGACGTCATTGTCCTTTAACATCTGTTGAAATTCTGGATCTAATTCCCTGTCCGAAACGATCTGGTCGATATCGCTGAGCGGGGCGACGTGGATCATGGAGTCACGGCCAAACTTCGATCGGTCCGCCACGATGACGACCTTCCGCGCCGCGCGAATCATGGCGCGAATCGATTCCACATTCAGGCTGTTCGAATCGCTGATTCCGGAGGCGGTCACGCCGCCAATCCCCATGATAAGTATGTCGGCTGAAACGCTGTCGAGCATCCGCTCGCAAATGGGACCAATCTGCACCCCCAGTCTGGGATAGAGGTACCCGCCCGTGAGCGTGACCTCGGCCTGCTTGCTATCCCAAAAAGCCTGCGCGACAGGAACGGAATTGGTGACGATCTGTATTAACCGGTTGCTAAGATTGTTGGCTACCTCGGCCACCGTCGATCCCCCGCCCAGGATCACGGTTTGACCGTCTTTCACCAAGGAAGCGGCGACTTTCCCAATCCGGACTTTCTCGTCATGGCAGCTGATGGAGAGCCGCTTGAAATCCAGCGATTCGTCTCGCGTCTGAAGCGAAATGGCCCCACCATGCACCCTTCGCAGCACACCTTTTCGTTCCAGTTCAATCAAATCTCGGCGGATGCTGGATTTGGAAGCGTTGAATCGCTCACAAAGGTCTTCAAAACTGACAAACTCTTCCTTCGCGAATAGCTCTTGTACCTTGATTTGTCGCTGTGCTTGCCTCATCGCCCCAATCATACAAGCCAAGTTCGAGCAAGTTCAATCGTGATTTAACATGGTTGCTCATGGATTAATATGGAACTATACTGGCATCTGCTCTTCAGAATATCCCATGGAAAAGTTCGATCAAAACCAGATTTCGTCCATTGTTCGTCGTGCAGTGCTGGAGTGCCTGGCGACCCAACGATCACAGCAGGCACAGGCAGAAGACCCGCTGGAGATTTTCAACTCTCCCGAGGCGAACGCGCTGAAAGAAGAGATCTTGCGCGTCGGCAGAAAGCTTTGGAAGCGACAGTATGTGGACGGAAATGGAGGCAACATCTCCGTGCGCCTGTCGCCCCATTATGTTCTGTGCACGCCCACGTTATGCAGCAAGGGCGACCTTTGCAGGGAAGACTTGTCGCTGGTCGATCTGGACAATTACCAGATTTGCGGGGATCGTCCGCAGACCAGCGAGATTCTGCTTCATCTTGAGATTTACAAAGCGGTCCCCGCAGCGAAAGCGGTGATTCACTGTCATCCTCCATACGCCACCGCCCACGCGGTTGCCGGAGTCGTACCCCAGGGAAACTTAGTTCCAGAGCAGGAAGTCTTTGTCGGGCCGGTCGCGCTGGCGCCGTATGAAACTCCAGGGACGCATGCCTTCGCAAAAACCGTGCTGCCCTATGTGAAGGACCACAATACAATTCTGCTGGCGAATCACGGTATTGTCTGCTGGGCAGACACGGTGACGCACGCCGAGTGGTATGTTGAGGTGGTCGATACTTACTGCAAAACCGTGATGATTGCTTCGCATCTGCGGCCAATGTTGAATGAGATTCCTCCGGAAAAAATCGCCGACCTGTTGGCGATCAAGAAAAGGTGGGGATTGCCCGACCCGCGGTTAGCCAGCGATCCGCAGGCCGTCGAGACGCCCGCGATCCCCGCAAAAGATGGTGCACAGAGCGCGGCGCCGATCCGGCAACCCGCCAGCTATGAGGTGGATGAACTGGTGAGTCGGTTGACCGCGGAAGTGTCCGGGTTTCTCCTGGGAACCGAATGACCCAGTCGGTACATTTCGTGGCTGCAGACCTGGGCGCCTCCAGTGGACGCTTGATGGTGGGTACATGGAATGGCCGCGTGTTCACCCTCGACGAATTGCATCGCTTCCCGAACAGCGGCGTTGCCATCGGCGGCAGCCTGCATTGGGATGTTTCAGGAATATGGTCTGAGATCCAACGTGGCCTGATGCTCTATCGCGAGCGCTTTCAAGATTCGCCAGCCGCCATCGGAGTAGACGCCTGGGGAGTGGATTTTGCACTGCTCGATCGAAGCGGCGAACTGCTTGGCAATCCGTTTCACTATCGCGATGCCAGGACGGACGGCATTCCCGAGCTAGTCTTTCAACATATCGATCCACGCGAACTGTTTCGCTGGACGGGCGTGCAAACCATGCAGATCAACACAATCTTTCAGTTGTATTCCATGGTGCGCGGCGCCGATCCAAAGTTGAAAGCCGCAGGAACGTTGCTGATGATTCCCGACCTGTTTCACTATTTTCTTTGCGGAGAAAAGGTGGTGGAACGCACCGAGGCGACAACCACCCAGATGTATTCGCCCGCCAAGGGTTGGGCGAGAGAGGTGTTGGACACGCTTGAGATTCCGACGCGCATGCTGCCGGACGTTGTTCGTCCGGGAATGCAATTGGGTTCCGTGCATGCCGGAGTTCTGCGGGACACCGGTTTCAACCGCGGTTTTCCGGTGGTGGCAGTGGCCTCGCACGATACTGCCAGCGCTGTGGCGGCAATCCCAGGCATGGATGAGAACAGCGCCTTCATCAGCAGCGGCACCTGGAGTTTGATGGGGGTCGAACTGCGCGAGCCGATCACTTCAGATCGAGCCTATTCGCTCGGATTTACGAACGAGGGCGGCGCGGATGGATCCATCCTTTTGATGAAGAATCTTACCGGGCTCTGGCTCCTGCAAGAGTGTCAACGGCAGTGGGGCCGCGAAGGACGCCACTACACCTGGAGCGAAATTTCGGCGATGGCAGCGACTGCGCCGGCATTTGCATGCGTGCTGGACGTGGACGCGAACGACTTTCGAGCCCCCGAAAATATGCATGAAGCTATTGCTGAATATTGTCGCCGCACCAAGCAGCAGAATCCAGAAACCATCGGGGCGGTCGCGCGCGGCTGCTTTGAAAGTCTTGCGCTAAAGTATCGCTCTGTGTTGGAATCGCTGGAAGCCGTCACAATGCGACGACTCGACACCATTCGAATTGTCGGCGGAGGATGCCTGAACGCCCTGCTCTGCCAGATGACGGCCGATGCCTGCAATCGTGTTGTGGTCAGCGGTCCGACAGAAGCCTCCGCTTTCGGTAACGTGATGCTACAGGCCGTCGCCACCGGACACCTTTCAAACATTGACGCGGGCCGCGCCGCAATCGCTGCATCCATCCAATGTGTGCCTTATTTCCCGCAAAGAACAGATGTCTGGGATGAGGCATACGCGCGGATGGAACATACGCAAACGCACGCATGAACCGGGAAAGTGAGGGAACACGCTATGAACAGCACAGTCACGACCATACCTCGGCATCAAATGTTGATTGATGGCGAGCTGGTGGCATCGCAAAAGACCATCGCGGTCATCAATCCCACCACAGAAGAAGTCATTTCCGAAGTTCCCAGCGGAACTTTGGAGGACGTAAATGCGGCCGTTCTGGCTGCGGAAAAAGCACAGAAAAGCTGGAGCCACTTGCCGGCCATTGAGCGGGCGCAATATCTGCGCGAAATTGCGCAAGCCATCCGGGCGGACCGCGAGCATCTGGCACGGGTAATTACCGAAGAGCAAGGAAAGATCTTGTCGCTGGCACAGGTGGAAGTGGACTTCTCCGCCGATTACCTGGACTATATGGCGGAGTTTGCGCGTCGCTATGAGGGCGAGATCATCCAGAGCGATCGTCGCGGAGAAAATATCCTGCTGTTCAAGCACCCGATTGGTGTGATCGCCGGCATTCTTCCATGGAACTTTCCGTTTTTCCTGATCGTTCGCAAAATGGCACCGGCATTGGTCACCGGCAATACCATCGTGATCAAACCCAGCAGTGAAACGCCCAACAATGCGTTCGAGTTTGCAAAGATCGTTGCCAAGTCCCGGTTGCCGAAAGGCGTGTTCAATCTGGTATCCGGCAAGGGAAGCGTGGTGGGAGATGGCCTGGCGCGTCACCCCAAGGTGGGCATGGTCAGCCTGACCGGCAGCGTGGAAGGCGGCGTTGCGGTGATGCGAGCCGCGGCGGATAACGTCACTAAAGTATCGCTCGAACTGGGCGGCAAAGCGCCGGCAATCGTGATGCAAGACGCAGACCTCGACCTCGCGGTGAAATCCATTCGTGCTTCGCGCATCATCAATACCGGCCAGGTCTGCAATTGTGCCGAGCGTGTGTATGTGCAGGAACCGATCGCGGATCGATTTGTCGCGGCGATGAAGAAGGCGATGGAACAAACAGTGGTCGGTGATCCATTCGAGAAGGATACGGAGATGGGCCCGATGGTCAGCCGAGCCCAGATGGAGTCTGTCGACAAAGCCGTGCAGACGGCGGTTGCGGAAGGTGCGGAGCTGCTGTGCGGTGGGAAAAAATATGACGACCGAAAAGGATATTTTTATTCGCCTACGGTACTGACCCACTGCCGCCAGGATTCGCAGGTGATGCAGCAGGAAGTCTTCGGGCCGGTGCTGCCAATCACTACCTTCAAAGATCTGGATGAAGCCATTGAAGACGCGAATGACTGCCAATATGGGCTGACTTCGTCGATTTATACTCGCAGTCTGGACGTGGCCATGCGGGCCTGCAACGAAATCAAGTTTGGCGAGACCTACGTCAATCGCGAAAACTTTGAGGCCATGCAGGGCTTTCATGCCGGCTGGCGCAAATCTGGCATTGGCGGCGCGGACGGCAAACATGGACTCGAGGAATATCTGCAGACGCACGTGGTCTATATGAATTACGACTGGAAGAACAAGGCTTCTTCCTAGCCCCGCCAGGACGAGGTAGCCGGAGAAGTGAACGAATGTTGAGAATGCCGGTACTGCCAAGACCGGATACATTGGTGTCGAGAGGAATTCGCCCGTAATGCTGGTGCCCCCTGTAGAAACTGAGACGACCACGCACAACCCGCAGCAACATCCGCTGATTCCGCATGGGATGGGCCTGCAATTCTTTCTGGTCTCCGGACTGTTTTTTCTTTGGGGAGTTCCCAATAACCTGAACGACGTCTTGATACGGCAGTTCATGACGTCGTTTGCCATCTCGCGCTTTCAGGCCGGCCTGGTGCAGTCGGCGTTCTATCTGGGATATTTTCTGGTGGCCATGCCTGCCGCGCTGCTGATGCGGAAGTTCGGCTACAAGATGGGCTTCATCACGGGCCTGCTTCTCTTCGGTTCCGGAGCGTTTCTGTTCTGGCCGGCCGCGCTCGTCGGAAGATACTCATTTTTCCTGGCCGCCTTGTTTGTCATCGCCACCGGGCTGTCGTTTCTGGAAACGGCATCGAACCCGTTCACCGCGCAGATGGGAGATCCGGAGAGCGCAGCTCGGCGCCTGAACTTCGCCCAAGCCTTCAATCCGCTAGGCGCCATCTGCGGCGTCCTTATCGGCACCGTATTTATTTTCTCCGGGATTGAGCTGAACCCGCAGCAGATCGCAGCCATGCAGGCTGCCCATACCTACCAGGCCTATCTTCATCAGGAAACCATGCGCGTCGTCACGCCCTATCTTGTCGTCGGCGCCATTGCATTTGTCTGGGCCTTCCTGATCGCGCGCACGAAGTTCCCGACCATTGCGGGAGAACATGAAAGCGCGAATGAAGATCATGGAAGATTTGTAGAGCTGCTGCACTATCCTCATTTTCTGTTGGCGATCGTCGCGCAATTTTTGTGCGTCGGCGCGCAAGTCGGTACGTGGAGCTACTTTATTCAGTACATTGAAAGCTCGACCCATGAGCCGGAAAAGGTCGCCGGATATTTATTGACAGGGACCCTGGTTGCCTTTGGCGTTGGAAGGTTTTCCTCCTCTGCTCTGATGCGGTATGTACAACCTCATCTTTTAATGGGCCTTTATGGCCTGATCAATATCGCGCTGCTTGCCATCGGCATTCGGTTCCCGGGCTGGATCGGCCTATGGGCCATATTTGCCACCAGCTTTTTCATGTCCGTCATGTTTCCCACCATATTTGCTCTCGGCATTCGCGGGTTGGGCCGAAATACCAAAATTGGCGGATCTTTGATCGTGATGGGAATTGTTGGCGGAGCGGTGCTGACTCCGGCGATGGGCCTGATCTCTGAGTGGTCGCACAGCATCGCACTCGCGTACCTGGTTCCTTTGCTGGCATATGCTGGGGTGGCGCTCTATTCGTTTTTCGGAACCAAACTCTCTCGCAGAACGCTGG
>JAJZDO010000791.1 GCA_021805955.1 Acidobacteriota bacterium | reverse complement strand
GGCCCTTGCTCAGGGAAAAAACTTGCGACGGCGCGCATGCGCTTACCTCAAACCACAGCACAATATCTCAACCCGAGGCGCTTGTCACGTCTTATTTCTGTGATCCATTTTTCTGTGGACAGCATTTTATTGGGCTGTTACGATTTACGCCTGCAAAAGCCTTACTTACAGGAAGTTCTATGATGAATACTCTTGAAACACCTGCCATGCAAGTTACCCCGGAACGATTGATGCAACTGGCTTGGGGATTTGCCCCCTCTCTTGCAATTGAAGCCGCAGTACGGCTTCGGATATTCGACGCTCTCGAGGACGGAAGCAAGACGCTCGATGGCATCGCCTCCGCTACGCAATGCTCTCCACGAGGACTTTCCCCAGTGCTGAATCTGCTGGCGGGATTTGGGCTCCTCGATAAATCCGACAAACATTCCTATGGATTGACGCCAGAGAGCGCAGCTTTCCTGGTGAGCACGAAGCCAGGGTTCCAGGGCGGTCTATTTATGCATATGAGTCGGCAACTGATGCCGAAATGGCTCGACCTCACCGAAATCGTGCGCTCCGGCCAGCCGACGGAAAGCGTAAATAAAGAGCCGGACGGCGCTGCATTCTTTGAGCAGTTTGTAGAAGACATTTTTCCGATGAGCTACCCGTCGGCATGTGTACTGGCAGACGGTCTGGGAATTTCAAAGACCGATCAGACAGTTTCGGTGCTCGACCTGGCCGCTGGATCGGGAGTCTGGGGAATCGCGCTGGCGCAGGCATCGCCGAAAGTCCGGGTCCGGGCCGTGGATTGGCATGGCGTGCTACCCGTTACACGTCGGGTGACAGAGAAATTCGGCTTGACGGACCGATTCACGTTCGTGCCAGGAGATTTGCTGGAAGCTGAATTCGGGACAGGCCATCAGGTTGCACTTTTGGGCCACATCCTTCACTCGGAAGGGGAAAAGCGCAGCCGGTTGCTGCTCAAAAAAACGTTCGAGGCGCTGGCTCCTGGCGGCACGATCGCAATAGCCGAATTTCTCGTGAACCAGGATCGCAGCGGTCCTCTGAACGGCCTGATCTTCGCGGTGAACATGCTCGTGAATACCACAGCAGGCAACACATACTCGTTTGCCGAGATTCGCGCATGGTTACAAGATGCAGGCTTTACGAATGTGCGGCAAATGGATGCTCCTGGGCCGTCTCCGCTCATTCTTGCGGATCGTGCATCCGCGTGAGGCGGTTGTGACTATTCGTAGGCCAGCGCGTCGATAGGATCTTTGTGCGCTGCTTTGTAGTCCGGATAGATGACCCCAATCACTGCGCTTCCAAATGACAGCATCGTCCCCAGAATGGCCAATGCAGCGTGATCTCAAATGCAAGCGTGGGGAACTTTGTGACTATGCCTTCGCGAACCACAAAGCTGAGTCCCACGCCCAGCAAAATACCTCCAGCGGCCAACATTCCAGTCTCGCGCAGGATGACGGCGACGATGTAGCCGCGCGATGCCCCCAGCGCCTTCAGAATTCCGATCTCCCGCGTCCGCTCCTTGACCGCTGTGTACATAGACTGAAAGATGACGAGGAATCCGATCATCAATGCAATCCCGATCACTGTGTTCACCGCAGGTCCCACGCCAGACAATCGGTCAGGGCTAACTTGGACGATGATTTCCTGAATTGTCTCTACCTGATAGTCCGCCATGCCGGCGCATTTTTGATCTCCTGCTCCACCAGGGCTTCATTGTTTGGAGTATCAAGTTTCAGATAAAAAAATTGACGCGTTGCCTGGTGTGCCGTTTAGTCTTATTTGCGTGGTATGCGAAAGTTAACCCACCAGCGGGGAGGATTTTTCCATCGCGATGGAAACCTGTTCAACAATTTCAACGTTGAACCCCTGTAACGCGGGAACGTGCGTCGGCGTGTTCGTCAGCAAGCGAATCTTGTGGATCTTCAGGTCGGAAAGGATCTGGCCGCCTAGCCCTACCTGGCGCAGAATGCGGTACTGCCGGTCTTCACTGCGCTCATGCGCGCGTGGATCGCGGTGAAAGACCAGCCGGGCCTGGGGACCCTTGGTATCAATTCCGAAACCCTTGGTGTTGTTGTGCAGATAGATCAACGCGCCGCGCCCGGCTTCGGCAATCATCTGCAGAGAACGACGCATGACCTGCTGGCAATCGCATAACGGAGTACCGAACACATCTCCCGCCAGGCAGTGCGTATGCACGCGCACCAAGATGGGTTCGTCGATGTCCGCCACATCGCCGTAGACAAGAGCAACATGGCTTTCGCCGCCATCCACTTCGCTCTCGTACGCGATCATGCGAAACTCGCCAAACGAGGTGGGCAGCATCGATTCCGCCACCCGATAAATGTTGCGCTCGTTCTGCAAGCGATATCGAATCAGTTCGGCGACCGTCAGCAACTTGATGCCATGTTCTCCGCAGAACTCGATCAGGTCGGGCACGCGCGCCATGGTGCCATCGTCCTTCATGATTTCGCAGATCACTCCAGCGGGAATTAGTCCGGCCATGCGTGCCAGATCGACAGATGCCTCAGTCTGGCCGGCACGCACCAGCACGCCGCCACGGCGCGCCCGCAGCGGAAATACGTGTCCTGGCCGCGACAAGTCCGCAGCTCCCGACTTTGGATTGATGGCAACGCGAATTGTATGCGCGCGGTCGTGCGCGGAGATTCCCGTAGTAACCCCTTCGCGGGCTTCAATACTCTCTGTAAATGCAGTTCCGAAGCGCGATGTATTTTCTTCCGTCATGGGGCGCAGACGGAGGTGGTCCGCGCGATCTTCGGTGAGCGCCAGGCAAATGAGTCCTCGCCCAAAGCGCGCCATAAAGTTAATGGCTTCCGGAGTGACGAACTCCGCAGCCAGTGTCAGGTCCCCTTCATTCTCTCGGTTTTCGTCATCCACCACGACGATCATGCGTCCAGCCCGAATTTCTTCCAGAGCGGTCGGAACGTCGACAAAGGGGTTGGGCGCGATCATTGCATTTATTGTACCGACACTACTTGCTCCATTGTCACACGGGATCGGGTAGGAGGCGAGATTACTCCCGCCGTCCTCCCACCCCACCGGACGTGCGGTTCGCATCCGGCGGTACATGGAGCAGACGAGAAGCGCGGCTGCATTGCCAGCAGCGAAACCAGCCCCATACGGTCGAACCATGATTTCGGACAGGCCGCGTTCAAGGCTTCCTCGGACCGGGGCACGTCTGCGCAGTCATGGGATATGAAGAATACGAACCCAGCAGCGCCAGGTTCCACATGCCGATTGTGATCAGCGGCTTCGAGCCTCTCGACATTCTGCAGGGGACACTGATAACGATCCGTCAGTTGGAAACGGAACGGAGCGAAGTCGAAAATCAGTACTCGCGGATTTTGGACCGTGATGCGAACAAGGCAGCGCAAAAGCTTGTGTTCCAGGTCTTTCAGATCGGCGACAGAAAATGGCGCTGCATCGGCACGATTCCGAAGAGCGGCTATCCTCTTCGGCCGGAGTTCGCTGAACACGATGCCGCCAGGCAAAACGGCGATGATCCTCCGATGCACTGCATGCGCGATCCAACGCGCGGAGGAGTGGCGATGACGCTGAATGAGATTGCATCCCTATCCAAGTGGGCATGCTTCTGCGCTAGGATCAGATTCCAGTGCGCGAAAGCGTTCAGGGAGCCTGTGAAATCCTTGGACTCGGTCCATTGTATGTGCGAACGAGGGAAAGCTGGTGGCCATCGTCGCGCCAGAGGCAGCGGAGGCCATTTTGCGCAACATGCAAAGTCATTCGCTAGGTCGTGATGCGAAAATGGTTGGAGAAGTGGTTTCCGAGTACCCTGGCATGGTGCGGATGGAGACATTGGCGGATGGCACGCGAATATTGGATATGATGTTCGGGAAACATCTGCCGAGAATTTTTGTTAGCGACGGCTAGCAACAACGTAGGCACCGCAAAGTCGGAATTGAATCGGCACGCAATCGATAGCGAAAGGCATTTTGACGACGCATACCACGCTCTTCGCCGCCCTGTTCACCGCAGCCGTACTCGGCTTTCGGCACGGCTTCGACTACGACCACATTGCCGCGATCACGGACGTGGTCAGCGTGCAAGCGTCGAAACGTATCGCCATGAAACTCGGCATGGTATATGCTCTGGGCCACGCACTCACGGTAGCTGGCCTCGGCTCCATTGTGATCCTGCTGGGAATCAGCCTGCCCGCCGGCATCGATCGCTGGGCGGAACGGCTGGTCGGTTTCACGCTGCTTCTTCTCGGAATTTACGTTCTAGGCACGCTGGTGTTTCGCCCCGAGGACACGCTGCCGAAGAGCCGCTATATGTTGCTCCACGCCGGCTACCATCGCGCGCGCTTGGTATTCAAGCGGCGCGCAGAAGGGGTGCCCGTCGAAGCCTACGCGCCTCCAAAAAACTTCGATACTCGTTCCGTTTTTGCGATCGGCGTGATCCACGGCCTGGGAGCGGAAACTCCCAGCCAGTTGATGATTTTTCTTCTGGCCGCAAATCTCGGCGGCGCTGCCCTGGGGATGCTTGGCCTGGGCATGTTTCTTGCCGGCCTGTTGACGATGAATGCTGCGATGACCGCATCGGCAGCCGGACTGTATGGCGTATCGCGGCATCGCCCGCAATTTCTACGCGTTGTTTCCGCGCTTACGGCGATCTATAGCCTGGCCATGGGCATTATCTTCCTCGCCGGCCACAGTTCATTTCTCCCAGCGTTGAATTAGCGCGGTTGCCGCACGCCACGTATTAGCAACTGATTCCCGCTTTTGCCAGCGTCGACTTCAGTCCCTTCATACTGATGCGCGTGGAGGCCTCAGGTGTACCCCCACCGCGCCAATGCGTTTCCAGGCTGACGGCATAATGATATCCATCCCGCTTCAACGCGCGGAATTGCCCCACCCAGTCGATCACGCCGCTGCCAACGGGGGCCCACCCGTATCCGCCGTCTGGCTTGCGGACAACATCTTTGCAGTGGCAATGACCGATGCGTTTTTCCGGCAGAAGTTTGTAGCCGTTCGGATAAGGCGTACTCCCCAGTGCAGCAGCATTCCCCGGATCCCAATTCAGCATGAAGTTTTTGTTCGGAATTGCATGCAGCACAGCCGCCGCCTCTTCCCCGGTTCCCGTATTGCACGACATCTCATTTTCCAGCAGCAGAATCTTGTCGCTCTTTGCGCAGCGTTCCGCAGCCTGGCGCAGCTTGTCATTGATCGCTGCCCGATAAGGCTTCGGGTCGTCCAGCCGCCAAAAATCGAAGCAGCGGATGCGATCCGTTTGAAATGCCTTAGCAAGTTCAATGCAGCGCTCCAGCACTTTCTCCTGTTGCGCGAATCCAAAGTCGGCGCCAAATTGATCGCGACGTTCCGGCGTCTTTGAAACCGGCGCACCCGGCCAATCGACCTTGAAAAGAGGACTTGCGATGTCTGTCACACGCAGCTTGTTTTTCTCTAAAATCTTCCGCGCTTCCGCGATTTCCGCGGAATCGAGGTCCACAATGTTTTTGTTCCACATGCCGCGGATCTCGATCCAATTCAGACCAAAATCCTTCGACGCGATTTCACACGCCCGGCCAAAATCCTGCGTGATTTCGTCATTGATGACAGCAAGTCGAAATGGACAGCTCATACCTGCACTCCTAGCTTGTGGATTAAATAGTCCTTGCTCAATTCCGCGGATTCTTTCGGCGTGCGATTCACGCCAGTCCGCTCTCCATCCAGCTCCACCACGCCCCAGCCTCTGAAGTTGGTGGATCGTAACGCGTCGAAGATCGCGACGAAGTTGACTCTTCCCTGGCCCAGCTCGACAAATTGATAACCGCTCTTTGTCGCCGCCGGCTCAACATCTTTCAGGTGCAGAAACAGCAACCGATCATGATATTTGCGAATGGCTTCCGCCGGATCGCCTCCACCTTGCAGATAATGGCCGGTATCTAACTCCAGTTTGACGTAGCGCGGATCGGCAGCGTCGAGAATTGCGTCCACCTGCTCCGGAGTTTGCCCGATCGAACCCATGTGATTGTGGAAGCCCGTCTGAATGCCATAATCCGCGGCGCGCTTACCAATTTCCGTCAGCAGCATGCCTTCTCGTTTGTAGTCGCTTGAGGTGTACGTTTTCTGCGCGAACGTGCCAATCACCTGCAGATATTTTCCCCCTGCCTGGTGCAGATAGCGGGCGTGCGCGGCGTGAGTCTCCAGACTTTC
>JAJZDO010000959.1 GCA_021805955.1 Acidobacteriota bacterium | reverse complement strand
TTTGTCGCCACTCATTTTGGCGCGGCGGCGGCGGCCATGGGATGGTGCCTGGCGGAATGGTTGCGCAATGGCAAGCCCAGCGCCCTTGGCGCGATCTCGGGCGCGGTCGCAGGCCTGGTCGCCATCACTCCGGCGGCAGGCTTTGTCGGCCCTATGTCTGCACTCGCCATTGGTTTCCTTGCCGGACTGTTCTGCTACTTCATGGTTGCCAAGGTCAAACAATCGTTCGGCTATGATGACTCGCTGGACGCTTTTGGCGTGCACGGTGCGGGGGGAACTCTGGGCGCGATTCTTACCGGTGTGTTCGCTTCCCGCGCCATCAACCCAATCTTCAAAGATGCCCATGGCGCCGCGCTCCCGGTCGGATGGCTGGACGGCAACTGGATGCAGGTCCCGCATCAGTTGCTCGGCGTTGCCATCGCCTGGACGCTTTCCATCGTCGGAACGCTGGTACTGCTGAAGATCGTGGATATGCTGATCGGCTTGCGTGTACCCCCCGCCGACGAACACGAAGGGTTGGATCTTAGTCAGCACGGCGAAGAGGGATACGATTGGGAAATTGCTGCTTCCTAGGCTTGCTCTGATATATCTTGGCAGTGAGGAAAGACCAATTGATAAGAATTTTGGTTGCATAAATGGTTTCGTATCAGGGCGCGGCTTTAGCAGTGCCGTTACACGCAGCCTGTAAAGCTACTGGAGAATGTTTCTGAATTCCCGGATACGGGTGTTATGCAGCCGGCTCTGGCAGTCCTTCTTTTTCTAGGGAAGCGAGGAAGTGAGACATGCAGAAGATTGAAGCAATTATTCAACCGTCAAAGCTGGACGCGGTGAAAGAAGCGCTGATTGAAATTGGGGTCGAGGGCATTACCATCCTGGAGGCGCGCGGTCATGGCCGCCAAAAAGGCCACACTGAGTTCTATCGCGGCCGCGAGTATGCCGTGGATGTGCTCCCCAAGATCAAACTCGAAATCGTCGTAACCGATGCCATCGTGGAACGCGCCATCCAGGCCATCCTGACAGCGGCTCGTACCGGAAAAATCGGGGACGGCAAAATCTTCATCTCGCGCATCGACGAAGCGATTCGTATTCGCAATGACGAACGCGGAGAAACCGCACTTTAGACCGCTTCTCCTGAAGCGGTCTACCGGACAG
The DNA here is from genome assembly GCA_021805955.1 of Acidobacteriota bacterium. The sequence continues at coordinate 5,058 of JAJZDO010000959.1, read as the reverse complement.
AAAATTGATTCCTGGCCTTTCCTGAAAGAAAGACCGCACGGAAACGATCTTCTCAATCGATAGCATCAGGAGAACCGGTCTCGTTCGATCGCCCTGTCGACCGATATGCTCTCTCGCAAAGGAGCCCTCTATCCCGATCTCCGATTCATCCTCGATCCAAATGCTGCGTGTGGAGTATCAACGCACTTCTGACCAGATGCGGGACTTCTTTGCCGAATCGCAGGAGGGTGCGGTGCTTGTTCAGCGGCGCACCGAACTCGTCGACCATCTCATCGAGCGCTTGTGGCTGGAGCATATCGCCGCTGAGGAATATGGCCCCCAGGGCCTCACCCTGGCCGCCATCGGCGGATATGGGCGACGCCAGCTTTTTCCCTACTCTGATGTCGATCTGCTATTCATCGCCAGCGACGCCACTGCGGAAGGCGCTCACAAGGCCGACATCCGAAAACTGTCGCAAGATCTGTGGGACATCGGGCTGCGCGTCAGCGCCACCACCCGTACCCTTGCGGAATGTGAGCGAATGAGTGAAGAGAACCCAGAATTTACCCTTTCGCTGCTCAACCGCCGCTACATCGCCGGAGATTTTGCCCTGTTTGAAGAACTCGATCTGGAGCGGATTCCCGCACTGGTCGAACGCCGGCGTTCTCAATTGTTCACTGCCATCGCTCAGCTAACGCGAACACGTCATGCCAAATTTCAGCGAACCCTTTTTCATTTGGAGCCCAATGTTAAAGACGGCATCGGTGGATTGCGCGATTTTCACGTTTGTACCTGGCTCTCCCAGCTACTGCCGGAATCGGCCCGCTATTCCGCCAGTCGCTATGAAAAAGATCTGCTGGTTGAACGCCAGGATGATTCTGCTCTCGCGCATCAATTTCTCGTCACCGTGCGTAGTTTTCTGCATTACAGAAGCCGGCGCGACGACAACATGCTCTACTGGCAGGCTCAGGATGAAGCGGCCGCGCGGCATTTGGGCTTGGTCTCCGGCAAATCCAGAGCGACAGGCAAACGTCCCGCCGACACCGCCGGATGGATGCGCCAATACTTTCGTCATGCCCGCTCCATCGAGTGGCTCTCCCGGCAAATGCTGGACGAGATTCCCAGCGGCCGTCTCGCTGTGATCGATCAAATCCGCCAGTGGCGCAGCCGAACCGTGTTGAGCGGCTGTCCCGTCGCGGACGGCAAGATTGGCCTGAAAACGGCAGCGGAATACACCGATCCAGACCGCGTGTTGACCCTGTTTCAAACGCTGGCCGAACAGCCCCTGCAGCTCACCCGCGAAGCCGAAGGTCACCTGAGTGAATCTCTGGCCGTGTTGGCGGAACGCTTGCCCGAAGGCGCCGCACTGTGGGAGCGGGTACGGAAGATTCTTCTCGGGCCTGAAATTGCCAACGCTCTCCGTACGATGCATGCCTTGGGAATTCTGGAACTAATCCTGCCCGAGTTCCACGGCGTCGATGCGTTGGTGGTACGCGACGCCTACCATCGCTACACGGTGGACGAGCATACTTTTCTGATCCTTGAAAATCTGCACGCCCTGGCACAGCCGCACAATGAATGGGAAAGCGGATTTGCAGCCATTCTGCGCGAGTTGGAAGAGCCAGAGTTGTTGTACCTGGCGGCGCTGCTGCACGACACCGGGAAGGCGCGCAGCGAGGGCAGCCATACGGAACACAGCATGTGGATTGCCGATACCGTCTGCGAACGCTGGCGCCTGACGTCCACCCAGCGCGAAACTGTGTTGCGTCTGATCCGCAATCATCTGGAAATGTCGCTCGCGTTACGAAAGGACATTTTCGATGCGGAAACCATCCGAATGTTTGCCGATCTCGTCGGCACTCCAAACAATCTGCGCCTGCTCACGCTGCTTACCTATGCCGACATTCACTCCGTCAATCCGGAAGCGTTGACGCCGTGGAAGACAGAAAATTTGTGGCGACTCTACATGGCAACCTCGAACTACCTGGATCGCAATGTCGACGAGGACCGCATCGAGGCCGACGCCGACACCGCCGCCGTTCAGCAAGTGATCGCATTGTCGCCCAACGATTCTGTTGCAATCCACCGCTTCCTTGCCGGCCTCCCGCAACGCTACCTGCGCACTCGGGCAGCGGAAGAAATTCTCGCCCACTGGCGGCTCGCCTCGCAGTTGGACGAAACGTCCTCCAGCGTGGTGCTCACTCGAACGGGTGCATGGTGGGACTGCACCTTGATTACTTGCGACCGCCCCTTCCTGTTTGCCGATGTCGCCGGAGGGCTGACGGCCTGGGGGATGGACATTCTGAAGGCCGACGCGTTTTCAAACACTGCGGGAATTGTCATCGATCACTTTCGTTTCCTCGACCGCTACGAAACACTCGCACTTAACCCAGCCGAAACAACGCGCTTTGAGAAAAGTCTCGCCGACGTCGCCAGCGGTGTCGTCTCGGTCGAAAAACTGCTGGCTGCCCGCGCCCATTCCGCGCGTACGCAGAACCATAAGACCCGCGTCGAAACTAGGCTCTCCCTGGACAATACGTCCTCTACCCACAGCACCATCCTGCAGGTCATTACACAGGATACTCCCGGTCTGCTCCGCCGCCTGAGCTTGGTCCTCGCGCAGCAGAAGTGCGATATCTCCGTAGCGCTGATCGATACCGAAGGTGAGGTGGCGATCGACGTTTTCTACCTCACGAAAAGTTCGGACCGGCCTGCGACGTCTTCGGCGGACGATCAAGCTGAAAATGCAAAACTCGATCCCGCGTTTCTCGATCGCCTGCAAAAAGTATTGGCCGAGGCCCTCCAGACATCGTCCACATCGCGCTGAATTTGCAATCCTGGTACTTCCGTCCACCGTCAAATTTCCGTGCGGCATGCATTCCGTCTCCCAGCAACGCGGAGTACACTGGGGACGTTGTTTGCGACGCGCACGATGCAGTCTTGACCGCGAGCGACATCGCCTTTTCCAGCGCCTGGGGCGACCCGGCGAAGCTGGGAATGTGCGCAGTTTTCCGTATAGAAAACTGCACCACGGCTCTTGTAGCCGGTTATCGTAAACGTGGAACCGCTCTGGAATGTTCTTGATGAAGCCGAATTTATCCCCTCGCGCGTTGTGCCTCATGCTTCCCTGGCTGCTGTTGGTTTGCGCAAGCCTTCCGCTGGCGGCGCGTACGCACGCCAAGCGCCGGCCTTCTGCGGTGCCGCACGGCAAACCGACGGTGCAGCAGCTCGAGCCGCCGAATTGGTGGAGCAAGTTGCCAGACCCGATGGTACTGCTCCACGGAGAAAATCTTGCCGATGCGCGCATCAGCAGCAGCGTCGCCGGAATCTCTGTCCGGCGAACAAAGTTTTCTCAGAACGGCCATTGGGCCTTCGTCTGGCTGGATACTTCCGACGCTCCTCCGCAGCATTTCGATCTGATCGTACGCACCGCCGGCGGCCAGACGCGCGTTCCGTATGAGTTGGACAAGCTGCACGACCCCAGCCAGGGCTTCCAAGGTTTTACGCCCGCCGACGTGATGTACCTGATCATGCCCGATCGCTTTTCGCAGGGAAATACAACAAACCCGCAGTTGCCAAAGCCTTCTGCCCCGGTCGATCGCAGCAATCCCCATGACTATCATGGCGGCGATCTGAGCGGTATCCAAAATCATTTGGATTATCTCAAGCAGTTGGGCGTCACCACTCTATGGATCACACCGCTCTATGCGCAGGACAGCCTTTCCGAGGATTACGACGGATACGAACCGGTCAACATGTATCAGATCAATCCGCACTACGGCACACTGCAGGATTATCAGGACCTGGCTGCGGCTGTGCATGGCCGCGGCATGAAGCTGGTGTTGGATATTGTGGCCAACCACGTGGGGCCGAAAAGCGAATGGGTGGCTGACCCGCCGGCTCCGGATTGGTTCCACGGCACGCCGGCGGACCACCTGGCGGCAACGGACAATTTTGCGTCCATCGCCAGTCCTCATGCCGCTCCTGCGGCCTACAAGCCAGTAGAGGATGGCTGGTTTCGCAATGTGCTGCCCGACCTGAACCAGTCCAATCCGATGGTCAAGCAGTACCTGATTCAAAACGCAATCTGGTGGGTCGAAACCGGAACCTTGGACGGTCTCCGCCTGGATACGTTTCCCTATGTCGATCGTGCCTATTGGCAGGATTTTCATGCGGTGATGCACGCCCTCTACCCCAACCTGACCACCGTCGGGGCAGTCTACAATCCTGATCCTACCGTGACTTCGTATTTTGCCGGCGGGCAGAAACATGCGGGCATCGATACTGGAGTCGCCACGCTGTTTGACTTTCCCATCTCCGTTGCGTTGCGCTCCACGCTTACCGGCTCCTCTTCCTCTTCGACCGGCTCGTCCATCACGGCGCTGGAAAATATTCAGCGGCAGGACTGGCTCTACCCCCATCCTGATGCGCTGGTAACATTTTTCAGCAATCAGGATACCGTTCGTTTTCTTTCTGTGCCCGGTGCAACTCCGGCACGGGAGCGGCTCGCCTTCGGTTTGCTGGCCACCACGCGCGGCATGCCGCAGATCTACTACGGCGACGAAATTGCCATGTCGACTGGGACTCATGGCGACAATAGGCCGGATTTCCCCGGAGGATTTTCCGGCGATCCCAAGAATGCCTTCATCGACACCGGCCGCACCCCACAGCAGCAAGCGATGTATGCCTGGGTCCAAGGCTTGCTGGACCTACGCGCGCATCATGACGCGCTGCAGACCGGAGCACAGCAAAATCTGCTGGCGGATGACAGCGGCTTCGTGTTCGCCCGCTTCGACGTCCCTGCGCAGAAAAGTGGGCCGCCCCCCGCACCGTCAGAGATCGATCTTGTACTGATGAATAAATCGGATGCACCCCGGACTTTTCATCTGGATTTCACCCGCACCGCGCTCGACGGAGTCAACTCGCTCACTCCGCTATGGAACTCAAAAGACACAGTGACAGTGACGCAAGATCATTGCGACGTGACCGTTGCTGCCGAACAGTTGGTGGTGTTCGCAGCGCAACCCTAAACAGAGCGTTACCGGACCCAATGATCTATATGCGAAAGCCCTTGCGTGT
>JAJZDO010001062.1 GCA_021805955.1 Acidobacteriota bacterium | reverse complement strand
AGCGTGGATTTTCCCGAACCGGAAGGCGCGGAAAGAATAAATAAAAGTCCTGCCACGTGCAGGAATCTCCTGAGATACAAAAGGATCGATTCTCTCAAGACTACTCGAGATTCTGGACCTGCTCGCGTGTCTTTTCGATTTCCGACTTCATCGCCAGGCCCAATTCCGTAATGCCTAGGCTGCGGGTGGCGATGTTTCCGGTCTTGGAAAGCGTCGTGTTGGCTTCGCGGGTCATTTCCTGCAGCAGAAAATCGAGCTTCTTTCCCAGTTCGCCTCCCTGCTGCAACAGACGAAGAAATTGGTCGATATGCGCGCGAAGCCGGGCCAGTTCTTCTTCAACGTCGCTGCGCTCGGCAAGCAGAGCGGCCTCCTGCAGGATGCGGTCCCGATCCAGAGCGAACGTGTCGCCGAGCATTTCGCGCATTTTCTGGTCGAGCCGCTCCGTCTGCGCCTGTTGCATGCCGGCGCGCAAGCTGGCCAGCTCATCCACGTGCTCCCGCAGTCGCCCCAGGGTGCGCTCCAGTTCCGCAGCCAGGGCTTGGCCCTCCTGCGCGCGCATCGCGTTCAAGCTTTCCATGGCTGGCGCCATGGCGGCCGCGGCGGCGAGTTCGATGCCGGCCTGCTCTTCTTCCTCGGGACGGGCGCTTTCCATCGACCACACGCCAGGAAGACGCAGGGCGGCGTTCAAGTCCGGCTGCGCTCCCCGCAACTTATGCGCGTGGGAGGCCGCTCGAAATGCGTCCACATAGGCCTGGATGATGGCAGGATTGTATTGAGGCGATGGCGCCGAGTTCTCTCGATGCACAGACAGACGCACCTCGACATGCCCACGGCCCACGTGTTCCTTGATGGTTTTTCGCCATTGCATTTCGAGTGCGTCCATGCCACCGGGTAGAAAAAACTGCAAATCCAGGTAGCGGTGGTTGACGCTCTTCACGGTCAACACAAAGTCGATGTTGCCGGGCGCGGTTGCGGTAATGCGCGCAAACCCGGTCATGGAACGGATGGGCAGGTCACTCATGGATGGTTCCGCGCTGCCACCGCGGCCTCGGAGATATCAAAAAATTGCAGATGGTGAAGTTTCTGAAACGTTGGAGATGTCATGAGTAGTTCCTCGTAGGTTCCGATAGCGGTGATGGAACCGTCCTCGATCACCGCGATTCTGTTCGCTCTTCTCACCGTAGAGAGACGATGCGCAATGACAAATACCGTGCGGCGATGCATCAGGTTCGCCAATGCCGCCTGAACCAGCGACTCGCTCTCCGCATCCAGGGCCGAGGTGGCCTCATCCAGAATCAGAATGGGAGCATCTTTCAGCAGCGCGCGGGCGATGGCCAGGCGTTGGCGTTCTCCGCCCGACATGCGAAATCCCTTCTCTCCGATGATGGTGTCGTAGCCCTCCGGCATCTGCTCGATAAAGTCGTGCGCCAGCGCCGCTTTGGCGGCATCGATGATCCGCTGCTTGGGTACGTCGGGCTGACCATAGGCGATGTTGTTGCGCACCGTGTCATTGAACAGAATCGTTTCCTGCGTCACTTTGGCAATTTGCGTGCGCAGGGAGTGCAGCGTGACGTCGCGCAGGTCGTGGCCGTCGATGGTGATCTGTCCGCTGGATACGTCAAAAAACCGAGGAATCAGGTTGACGATGGTGGTCTTGCCGGCGCCGCTGGGCCCTACCAGCGCAATCACCTCGCCCTGATTCGCGGCCAGTGTAATGTCGTGCAGCACTTGTTTGGTGCCTTCATCATCGGAATAGGCGAAGCTGACGTGTTTGAAACAAACCGCCTGTTGGAAAGTTGTCAACTGCACGGCGTGCGGCTTTTCGCGCACGTCATCCTGTGCGTCCATAAAGTCGAAAATGGAGGAAGACGCGCCGAATGCCTGCTGGAAATTATTGTAGAAAAGCGCGAATTTCCGCACCGGATCGTAGAGCTTGAAGGAGGCGAAGATAAAGGCGATGAATGCGCCCTCCGTCATGGCGTGCTGCTGAATGCGAGTGCGGCCCAGCAACAGCAGCATGGCGATCGCGATGGCGCCGATCAAGTCCATCAACGGCGAGCTGATGGCCTGCGCGCTGACCGAACGAAGATTGGCGCGGAACAGTCGACGCGCCGCGGTGCGAAACCGGACCAGCTCCCACACCTCCATATTGAAGGCCTTGACGATGCGATTGCCGGTGACGGTTTCATGCAGAATATTCTGGATTTCCGCCAGCTTGTCCTGTCCACTGCGCGTCGTCGTCCGGACACTGCGCCCGATGCGCCGCGCCGAAGACATGACGACCGGAACGAACAGCACCAACACCCAGGCCAGTTTTCCCCCATACAGGATGACGACTGCGATGAGGGACAGGAAGGTAAAGAATTGTTGCAGAAAATCCGACATCACCGTGGACATGGCAAACTGCACCCGTTCCACATCGTTGATCAATGTGGAGAGGATCGTGCCGGTCGAGTGCTTCTGGAAAAAAGAGACCGAACGTCGCAGGATGCTTTCATACAGATCATTGCGCAAATCGGTAATCATTCCGTATCCGGCGAAGTTTGACAGATACGTGCCCAGATAATCGCAAAGGCTTTTCAGGGCCGTGGACGCGACCATGGCGAAGGCAACCATGGTCCAAGCGTTGTGAAAATGTCCTGGAACCAGTTGCTCCAGATTCAACTGCAAATGAAAGTGTCCATGGGTAATGTTGAAGAGCGGCAAGTGCGGGGTAACGTCGGAGGGTTTCAGGACCTGGTCGAAGATGGGCTTGATCAGCAACACCCGGAAGGCGTCCAGGAGGCCAACCGTGGCCATGAGCACGACCGACACGAACGCCTGCAACGAGTAGGGTCGGGCATACGCCAGCAGGCGAAGGAGCAGTTTCATGCTTTGCCCCGGATGCGCCGGTCCGGCATACGGCTGCGAACGCTATCGTCGCGCGACCGGTATCGATCGCGGCTCACGTCCGGCTGAGATTTTCGATTCCGTTGCGGTTTCCGTTGCGACTCAGGCACGCCCATGATTGTAGCGGAAGGGCGCCATTCTAGCCGACACAAGAATACGCTCTTTGCCAGGTGTATCCATTGCCGCACCACAATGTTCGCTTTGCACGGATCGGCAAAATGCGCGTCACAAAAATCGCCAGGGAGTGGAAACGATTGCGCGATCGAAAAACACCGATCGCGCAATCGTCAGGCGCAGCCGCCAGATCTAGTCGAGCAGATGCAATTCCTTCCCAGGCTTGAAGCGGACGGCGCGTCCCGGCGCGATTGGAACTTCGGCGCCCGTTCGCGGGTTGCGTCCAATGCCGGTTTTCCTGGGCTTGACGCTGAACACGCCAAAGCCGCGCAGTTCGATGCGGTCCCCGGTAGCGAGCGCATTTTTCATGCTTGCAAAGACGGTATCTACGGCAGCCTCGGCTTTCACGCGAGGCAATCCTGTCCGCTCCGCAACTTTATGCACCACGTCTTGTTTGATCAAATGAGTTTCTCCCCTCGGGCTGTTGGATGCGTGCTTCCTCGCGTATACCCATGCTAGGGTCGAGTTTTCGAGATTGTCAATGGAGCGCCACTCTCGTACACTCGGCTTAAAGCAACCTATTTGCAACAGTCGGTCGCACGGGAATCCGAAAATGCAGCCACGGTACGAGGAGACGGATGTCGATTAAGAGTGATCGCTGGATTCGAGAAAACGCACTCCAGAGCCAAATGATTACGCCATTTAGCGAGAAGCAAGTTCGCGAGGGGGTCATTTCCTACGGCCTTTCTTCCTACGGGTATGACCTGCGGGTTTCCGACGAATTCAAGATCTTTACGAATGTGAACAGCACGGTCATCGATCCGAAAAACTTCGATGAACGCTCGTTTGTTACCACCCAGGCGGACTCTGTGGTGATCCCCCCCAACTCGTTCGCGCTGGCGCGCTCGGTGGAATATTTCAAAATCCCGCGCAATGTACTCACCATTTGCGTTGGCAAGTCGACGTACGCTCGCTGCGGCATTATCGTCAACGTGACGCCGTTTGAACCCGAGTGGGAAGGGTTCGTGACCCTCGAAATTTCCAATACAACGCCGCTGCCGGCGCGCATCTATGCCATGGAAGGTTTGTGCCAGATATTGTTTTTCGAGTCCGATGAAATCTGCGAAATCAGCTATGCGGACCGCAAGGGAAAATACCAGAACCAGCAGGGAATCGTATTGCCCAAGCTGTAAATTGGCCGATGCACGACCCCTCTTTACCGAACGCAACGAAAGACGACGAATTGTGGCCCAGTCGAATTTATCCTCACTGCACGCGGTCATGCCTGTTTCCCCGAAAGATGGGAACCGGCGGGCAGTGGTCAGACTTCCAACCACGCGCATTTGCGTATATGTCATTGGACTGGATGTTCTGCGCGCCGCCGGTTTACAGGCTATTTTTGAAAAAAATTCGGGCGTGGACATTGTGTTGGGGGATGCCTTATCGTTGCCTTCCTCCGACCGAGAGTCGGATTCTACGATCAACATGGTTCTCATGGGGACTCAGGGCATCGCCGATCCACTCAAGACGATCGCCTCCATTCGCGCCACTCATCCCGCTCTGCCTATCCTGGTAATGTCCCATACCTCGGGGGAAGAGGCCATCCTGAAAGTGTTGATGATGGGAGCGAAGGGCTTTCTCCACGAATCCAGTTCGCCGCGCGAGTTTGAAAAAGCTCTCCATATGGTCGCCTCCGGCTCGATATGGGCGCCACGCCGCATTCAGGCAGAGTTGATACAACGACTGCTCGCCGGCCGCGACTCCGAGGGGCATGGCCCTGTCGCTCGCGTCAGCTTTACTGGCCGAGAGCGGCAGGTGTTGAATTTGTTGCTCGACGGGCAATCCAACCGGGAGATCGCCCGCAACTTAAAGATTGAAGAGCGCACCGTGAAATCCTATGTCACCAAGCTGATGAGGAAGATGGGCGTCACGAACCGCATCGCACTCTCCGTGCGGGCGCAAGATCTATAGACGGCATTCTGCTGCTCCTGCCAGCCTCGGCCAGATATGCGTCACGTTTTGGACTGGCTCCAACACCTAGGTAACGTTACAGAAGGCGGGGGACATCGGTACTCTTTCCCGATCCGCTTTTCCGGCTTCTAATAATCCTAACGATCATGGATTTGGGAGAATCCAGGGCTGCGATGGGCGCGAAACCGCCGATTGCAGCTCTTTTTTTTGTCAGTGTCCATTTTTTCATTCAACTCCGTTTCGCTTTTCTTGCATCCTAGTACACTGGAGTCGTTAGCCTCGGCAATGAGTGCGCGAAAGCAGCGCTTATACTGTGGGCTATTTCAAAACATGCGAGCGAGAAAGGCTTGACATACTTATGATGAAAAAAGTTATTTTGGGCATTTGTGCCGTAACTCTAGTGGGTTCGCAAGGGTTTGCCGCAACGGACAATGCAAAGCTGGTAGATCGCTTGAATGCCGCCTCGCGGGTGATCACCGAAATCGAGGCAATTCCTGATAAGTCGATTCCCACCAGCATCCTGGGCGATGCAACCTGCGTGGCCGTCGTGCCTGGTTACAAAAAGGCCGCATTTGTGGTCGGTGGCAGTTACGGTCAGGGAGTTGTTACCTGCAAAACCTCACACGGCTGGAGCGCTCCTGCTTTCATCCAAATGGCGGGCGGCAGCTTCGGGTTTCAGATTGGCGGTCAGGCAACCGATTTGGTGCTCATCGCAGTGAACCAACGCGGTATGCAGGATCTGCTGAAGAGCAAGTTTAAGATTGGCGGCGATGCGGCTGCTTCCGCCGGACCGGTGGGACGCAATGCGGGCGCGGCAACGAACTTGACCTTGAAGTCCGAGCTGCTGACCTATTCGCGCAGCCAGGGATTGTTTGCCGGAATCGACTTGAACGGCACAGTGGTTAACCAGAATACAGAGGACACGCGCACGTATTACGGCTCCGACGTACCCTTTGCGACCATCCTGGAAGGCAATAAAGTCACGCCTGTTTCGGCGCGGCCCTTCGTACGCACTGTGGCGAAATATTTCAGGTCGGCGCAGTAAGACACCGTCCATCTCAACCAAATAGGGCAGGCCCACAGGTCTGCCCTATTCACTGTACGCCGTGCATGAATGACAGCTTGGGGGTGGAAGTCCTCTTCACGTCCTGATGGAGTAGAAGTGATAGTGAAGCGCAAGGGCGTCGCCGCGAGGCGGGGTCTGAAGGAAGCGTGGAGCAAAGATGCGAGCCGATGGACAAGAAC
>JAJZDO010000637.1 GCA_021805955.1 Acidobacteriota bacterium | reverse complement strand
GTAGTAATGCACAGAGGCTCGCACCATCGCCGTCAACCCGCGCTGCTCCATATCGATCCGCGTGGAACCAATCGGGGTCACCCGCACATTGATGTTCTGCTCGCGCATGTTCGCAACAATGGCTGCAGCGGAATGTCGCTCGTGCGTGAACGTCACAATGCCGCAGCGAGCTTGGCCGCCGCTGCCCAGCAAGTCTCGCACCGTAACTCCAGGAATTTTAGCCAGCTTCTCGCGCAGTTGCTCCGCCAGCATCGTTACCCGCGCAGCAATGTTGTCCAGTCCCACCGCCATCGCATACTCGACGGCTGCTCCCAATCCCAACTGACACGCCACCGAGCCTCCTGAAATTTCAAATCGCCGTGCATCGTTGCGCAGTTTGTATTCCTCGCGCGCACTCCACTCCGCCGAGCACATATCGATTGGCGTTGGCTCCAACCGTTCCAGCATCGACTGCCGGATATACAGAAACCCCGTTCCCCGCGGCCCGCGCAGATATTTCCGTCCCGTCGCCGCCAGCATGTCGCAGCCCAGCTCCTCCACCCGCAGCGGCATCTGCCCGGCAGACTGGCAGGCATCCAGCAAATATGGAATTTGATTCCGGCGCGCGATGCGTCCCACCGCTGCCGCCGGCTGCACCAGCCCGCCATTGGTCGGCACATGGGTCAACGCAATCAGCTTCACCCGCTCCCCATGCTGCCGAATCGCCGCCTCCAACGCCGTCAGAGAAATCTCTCCGCCCGGCCCATTCGGCGCCACAATAATTTCGATTCCGCGCTGCCGCGCCACCTGCAGCAACGCCAGGTAGTTGCTGACATACTCATTCGATGCCGTAAGAATTTTGTCGCCCGGCTGAAATCCCTCCGCCAGCGCATAAAACGCCGCATCCCAAGCGCGTGTCGCATTTTCCACCAGCGCAATTTCGCTCGCCGCGCATCCCAGCATTCTCGCAATGGAGCCATACACACCCTGGTATTCCTCGGCAACGCTGTCCTCGGCTTCATAGCCGCCCATCGTCGCTTCCAGATCCAGATGCGTTTTCACTCGCTCCAGCACGGCCGTCGGCGGCAGGCTTGCGCCGGCATTGTTCAGGTGCAGCACATTCTCGCACCCCGGCGTGTCCGCCCGAACCGACCCAACATCGATCCCCACAATTCCTCCCAACCGAAGGATCCCGTGTGGAAAAGCTGTGGAACCCAGTATATATGGGGTGTCCTTAATTCATTCATCCCATCGTGTTTACACGGTGGCCCCGCCTCTCTCGCGAGGCGATTTTACTTTTAAGCGGCTTTTTGCTGGGCCCCTCTAAAATTCCAACCAATTCTTCCAGTGTCCAGACGCGTGAGGCGGTCCCTGTTTCCATTGCGGGCGTCACCCGCCATGTCTTATGAACGCAGCAAAAGTTGCAGCGCATAAAATGGAGAGACACGACATGACCATGGTTCTCCATCGTGTGCGTCTGACCAACCCACCTGTAAACAGCGGGTGATCTGTGATGGGCTCTTCTTATGGCAGAAGAGTCTGGAGTTGGTCGACGTGGCCGTCAAGAGATTGCGCGTCTGGCTGCTTTGTACGGGAAGAGCGGGATGGGACGAAGCGAGTTTTGTCGCAGTCATGGAATGGCTTTGAGCACGCTGGCCCGGCATCTGAAGAGGCAGTCTGGTGAGCAGCGGTTGAGTGGGAACAGCATGGCTGGTGAGAGTCGGCGAATAGCGGTGGAACTGGCCGCGATGTCAGCTTCTGCAGCAACAGGGAAGCAGCACAGCGCCCTCACGGTGTGGTTGTCCAACGGCCGGAAAGTGGAGGTTGGTAGCGGCTTCGATGCTGAGACTCTGGCGGAACTGGTGAGCGCGCTGGAGAGGTTGTAGCCGTGTTCGGCTTTGGACCGGCGACGCGGATCTACCTTGCACCTGGCGCGACTGACATGCGGAAGAATTTCAACGGTCTCTACGGCCTGGTGCGCGATCATCTGGGCTGTGATCCAGAAAGCGGCCACGTGTTTCTGTTCGCAAATGCGCGTCGCAACCGAATCTTCGCCGATTTCGCGCAGACGCTGCTCGCCCTGCACGGCAACATCCTCACGTTTATCCGCATCGCCGACGGCAAGGTGCATGACGTCAACATCCTCGACGAGATACTGCCCGAGGCCGGTTCCTTCTATGTAATGGATCGTGGCTACATCGATTTCGAGCGGCTTCACGCGTTCACGCTCTCGTCGGCCTTCTTCGTCGTGCGCAGCAAAAAGAACGTGTTGCTCCAGCGCCGCTACTCGCATCCGGTGGACAAAAGCACCGGCGTGCGCTCGGACCTGACCGTGATCCTGGCCAAACTACCGGATCGGTCACGGCGTATCCGAACGCCCTGCGCCGCGTGAGTTACTTCGACGCCGTCACCAGCAAGCGACTCGGGATGGAGGCCAGCCTCTACCAAATCCTACAGATTCTCAGCCTAACTCTGTTCGAGAAAACGCCCATTCTGCTGGCACTTCAACCATCCAACTACGATACCGAATTACCCGATTCAGGCAACCGATTGATTCTGCTCGACTTTTAACCGGACAGCAGTGTTGACCGCTATATAATGAGCCATCAGTAAAAAGCTAAGGAGCGGAGTTTGGCGATTAGGGTTGCACGGGGAGATGCGCGGTTCCATAACCTGAATAAGGCGCACAATGCGCGGTATCCGACGATGCCCTCAGAGTCCGTCGCGGACATTGCACTCTGCCAGAATGCGGGCGATGTGGCCGAGGCGCTGCAGCGGACGGTAAGCGCAGGGAAGCGGCCGACAATCCGCGCGGGCGGGAATTGTTATGCGGATTTCTATATCAACAACCCCAATGGCACTCTGATCGACGTGGGTCTGCTGAACCATACCGGCAATCTGCCCCATGATCCCCGGTACCGCATTGGTCCAGGGGCCACCGTCGGCAAGGCGTATCAGGATCTCTACAGACTCTATAACGTGACCCTACCGGGGGCCAGTTGTTCGGAGGTCACCGCGGGCGGACACATTACTGGCGGCGGCTATGGAGTTCTGTCCCGCCTATTTGGCCTTACCACAGACTGGGTCTCGGAAATCGAGATCCTCACAGTGGCCGCAAATGGCGACGTCGTTCCACGCACCATCAACGCCAGGCACGATGCAGATCTGTTCCGCGCATGCCGAGGTGTTGGCGGGGGCAACTTCGGCGTGATTACCGATTACATCTTCGATGCGCTGCCGCCTGCACCGCAGGAGGTGACAATCGCGAGCCTGTCCTTCTCATGGGCAGACATGACGGAGGAGAAATTCGCCAAGATCCTGAACGCCTATGGCAACTACTTTGCTACGCGCGGGAAAGATCCAGACACGTGGGGACTGTTCACTGTGATGGATCTGCATCCCAAGAGCGGTGGACGCATTGGTATTCAGGTGCAGTTCTGCAATCCCGATGGGACGTGCAAGGACCTGAGCGTGCTGCATGAGTTTTTGAATTTGTTCGACAGTTGCGGCCCAGACGTGCAGACCCCAACAATGGGCCAGCACAATCACGGGATGGAAGGGAACGCCGGAGTCTATTCGGGGGCGCACAGTGGCAGCCACGACCATGGAGCGGAGCACTTTGCGGAGAACTGCGCGGTCTGTCATGGCGGCACCGGCAGAGGCGGCAATGGCGGACCTAACATTGCCGGTACGCAAAGTGTGATCGCGCTTTCTGACGAGGAACTACGCAACATCGTGCATAACGGCACCGGCGGCGGGATGCCCGCCTTTTCTCAACTCAGCGAACAGGACACAGAGGGTATCGTGAAGTATCTGCGTTCTCTGCAGCAACGGAATGGCGCCCCGGCTACCCTTGTTGCTCCCATTTCAGGTGGACGTGGTGACAATCGGCAGAAGATGAACTGCGGGACATATACGCTGACACGCACACAGTGGATTGACACCGATGGCAGCGGCGGTGCGCGAGGCGGGACCCGACAACGGGCGGCATACAAGTCGGCCTACATGCGGAAGAGCTTCACGCCGCATGAGATATCGGTCTTTTATCACCACCTGACACGGGAAGTTCCAGGGGTGATGGCGGGTGGCGCGACCATCTTGATCGACTCTTTCGGCGGCGCCGTCAACCGCAAAGATAAGGGTGAGCAGACGGTGATATTCCAGCGATCCAGTATCTTAAAGCTGCAATTTATCTCGTACTGGGCGGAGCCTGCGGAAGACGCGGGACACATCGCCTTCTTAAACGAACTGTATGCGGGCCTGTACACTTCCCCTCAGGTCGATGCCGACCACCAGGGAACACCCTACCCCGGCGAGTATTACCAGGGATGCTATATCAATTACCCCGACATGGACATGCTGCAGCATTCCTACTGGCCGGAGCTGTATTTTGGTCCGAACTATAAGTTTCTGCAGCAGGTGAAAAAGAAATACGATCCCAACAACATCTTTCATCATGCAATGTCGGTGCGTGCATAAGCGTGTTTTGTGCGGGAGGGATTGGCGAGGATCTCGATGATGGCAGGCCCATTCCGGCCTTCTTTGGACTCAATGAGGCCAGACCCTTGGCCTGTCCCGTGCGGTTCCATTGCGCAAAAAATCTTCTTCGCCCAGTCCACACTCCCCAGGAAGCGGTCCGCAAGCTCCTCCAGCGTGCCCTCGCCTTGATTACAGCAAATGCTCTCGAACTGGAAGAACAAGGACCGCTGAATCCGCATGCCGCATCACCTTTTCCGTGGTCGTTCCAATGACCGTGAAGTCCAGGAAGCGCCGGTGCTTGGCGGTCAGCGCAATGATATCGACGTCGTATTCTTGAGCGACCTGTAGAATCTGCGCCGCTGCGCTTCCTTGACGGACCACTTCAGCCACCTCACAGTGCTCTCTCACATCGGCGGAAACCAATTCGCAGAGCTGCTTCGGAGGCGCATCGCGAGGCAGGTCGCCTTCCTCCACGTGCATCACAATGAGATGGGCGCCCGTCGCAGCTGCGAGTGCGGCGGAAAACGAAATGCTCCGGGCTGAGTGCTCATCGAAGATCACGGGGCAGAGAATCCTCGAAATCTTCGGTGGAGTGGGTTTGCCTCCTGGCGCGCGTACAACCAGCGTGGGGCTGCTGGTTTGTTGCACGACGTTTTCCGCTACGGAGCCTAGTCTCATGCGAGCAAAGCCGCTTCGTCCGTGGCTGCCCATGACGATCAGGTCTGGCTTGTGCCGCTCGGCATACTCGAGAATCCTCTCGATGGGGTGGCCTTCCAGGACGGCGATCTCACGCGATATCTCCGCAGGAATCGTTTCATTGAGCAACCGCTGCAGATCGTCGCGGATGGCGCTCCGTACCCTCTCAGCCTCAGCGACCAGTTCTCCGGCCTGTGAAGGAAGAAAATAACGCGGGTACTCCATCCATTCCGCATGCAAGACCTGGAGTTTTGCGCTGTAGACTGTAGCGAAAAGACTGGCCCAATGCAGAACTGTGGGCGAGGCAGAGCTTAAGTCTAATGGACAAAGGATCGATTTCGGTGAGAATTGTGCCATGTGTATTCACCTCCTGAGATTGCCCGGTTTCCAGATCGTCGGCCTATCGCGGTGTCAATATATGCCCCACCGCCTGTTCTGTCCGTGATTGCGGTCACAAACAACTGGCCTGAACGGCCGGACATGCGTGCATGTATCTTGACAACGCCTTCGTCCTTATCGAGGAAGCCCCTCAGACTTTGAGGAAGATTTTGCGGCGGTAGAGCCCGTAGGTGAAGAGCCAGCAGACGCTAACGTAGGCGAGCGACTGGAGCAGCGACTCGAGCTGGCTGCTGACCATCAACTCATCGAGGCGACCGAGACGATGCAGGACGCGTTGCTTGACCTTGCCATCTACCCACTGTTATCCACAATGTGCAGATACGTCCGGGAACCGTTGGTTTGCTTGCGAACGAACAAGTTGACGTCCCTGTGTCACCATGTTTCGCGAAATACCGGATCGCGCCTTATGGAATCAATAGGTTACAGCCATTTGGCTCTGCTAACTGTAGAAGATGAGTCATGGCCTCCGCCAGGAAACACGATGATCGTAGCGCCCGTATTCTTTCCCTTTGGCGAATAGACCGTCATCGTAGGCCGCGAGACGTTGCTCACCGCAACACGCCCGCACAAAGTCCCTATTCACGTGCAAACTTCATACCCTGCTCCATAGCGGATTCACAGTTGGTGTAGTTGATTGTGGGAGCGAGTCATTCTGAACCCTTCGCCTTCG
>JAJZDO010000056.1 GCA_021805955.1 Acidobacteriota bacterium | reverse complement strand
GCCGGCTGCGCGAGCTTGCCGGCGCAATCCGAGGGACTTCCCACGCCGATCTCTACCGCTCGCTCTCCCTCGTGTTTGATAAGCTCGCCTTCATTGGCTGCCCCGAATTGGGTCTGCCGGCGCTGGGCAGCTTTTTGTGGTCACCCCAAGCCGTGGCCAGCCTGAGGGGTTGTGACCTAACCAATCGTGATTTTCTGGAAGCTCTGCGTGAACTTGCGTTTACAGTTCAGGGTAGCGCCCGTCTGTCCGTTGATTACCGCAACCTGGGTTCAGAGGAACTCGGCTCCATCTATGAATCCCTGCTTGAATTGCACCCGAATATTAATTCCGACACAGCCACTTTCGAGCTTTCCTCAGCCGTTGGATCGGAACGCAAAACCACCGGTTCGTATTATACGCCCACCAGCCTGGTCAACTGCTTACTGGATTCGGCACTGGAACCGGTGATCGAGGATCGACTCAAGCAAGCCAAAGAGCCTGGCGAATCCGCGGATAAAGCCTTGCTCTCATTGAAAATCTGCGATCCTGCCTGCGGTTCCGGCCATTTTCTTATCGCCGCCGCCCATCGCATCGCCAAACGCCTGGCCTGCGTTCGCACAGGCGATGAAGAACCCGCCCCCGATGATTACCGCCACGCTTTGCGCGATGTGATCCGCCAGTGCATCTACGGCGTGGATATCAATCCAATGGCGGTGGAACTATGTAAAGTTTCGCTCTGGCTGGAGTCGCTTGATCCCGGCAAACCGCTTTCATTTCTCGACGCCCATATTCAGGTCGGAAATTCTCTGCTGGGCACAACGCCCGCTCTGATGGCCAAGGGCATTCCGGACGACACTTTCAAACCCATTGAGGGCGACGACAAAACCGTCTGCCAAGAATTAAAGACACGCAATAAAAAAGAACGCCGTGCGATCGGTTCCGGCCAAGGCTATATCTTTGAGCCAATATTTAACCTCGGTAATCTGTCGGCGGCTTTCGCCCAAATTACCCTGGAACCGGAGGAGGATATTACCGCCGTGGAGGCCCACCGAAAGCTCTACGAGGAAAGCGTGCGATCTGCACCCTACGAGAATGCCCGGCTTTTGGCCGACGCGTGGTGCGCAGCATTTGTTTGGAGAAAAGACAAATCGGATATTGGCCAGATGGCTATCACGGAGAAAGATTTCCGGGACATCGAGAGAAACCCGCAAGTGATTCCCACTGATTCGTCTGTGCGTGCGGAAATCAATCGCCTCCGCGTGCAATACCAGTTTTTCCATTGGCACCTGGCATTTCCAGAGGTGTTCGTGCTAAGGTCGGACCAGGAGATCGCTGATGAGGATGTTACAGGCTGGTCCGGTGGCTTCGATTGCGTTCTCGGTAACCCGCCATGGGAGCGCATAAAGCTGGCGGAAAAGGAGTGGTTTGCCCAGCGCAACCCGGAGATTGCCGATGCCCCTAATGCCGCCGCACGCAAGCGGATGATTGAGGCGCTCCGCGATCGCGATTCCACGTTACATGCGGCTTTCCTGGCCGATGCCCGCAGGGCGGAGGGTGAGAGTATTCTGGTTCGTAACACGGGCCGTTACCCGCTCTGCGGCCGGGGCGATGTGAATACCTATTCGATATTCGCCGAGCTTAAGCGCAGCCTGCTTAGCTCCGCGGGGCGGGTTGGTTGTATCGTCCCGACCGGTATCGCCACGGATGCAACCACCCAATATTTCTTCCGGGATTTAATTGAAAAGCAAAACCTTGTCAGCCTGTACGATTTCGAGAATCGCGACGGTGTCTTCCCCGGTGTTCACAGGTCATTTAAGTTCTGCCTTCTGACTCTCGCCGGGCCTGATCGACCGCAACAAAGGCCCGACTTTATCTTTTTTGCCCTTGATGTCGAAGATCTCGCTGATCCAGAACGGCGATTTACGCTGACCGCTGGTGACATCGAGCTCCTCAATCCGAACACGCGCACGTGTCCGATTTTCCGCTCGAAAAAAGATGCGGAATTAACCAAGGCGATATACCGCCGCGTGCCGGTGCTTGTTCGCGAGGCCCGCGACGAGCAGCCGGAGGAGAATCCGTGGGGCGTGAAATTCCTGAGCATGTTCCACATGTCCAACGATTCCGGATTGTTTCGTACACGTGCACAGCTTGAAGCCGAAGGTTGGGAGCTGCACGGCAACATCTTTGAATGCAATGGAGAGCGGTTCCTGCCGCTTTACGAGGCCAAACTGTTTCACCAGTTCGACCATCGTTTTGCTACCTATGACGGTAGCGCAAGCGGGGACGAAAGCACTCGCGACATGACAAACGCCGAAAAGGCGGACGCATCCACTGTTGTCCTGCCGCGATATTGGGTTGCGGAAAAAAATGTTGCTGAGAGACTTGACAAAACTGAAATAAGTACACAATTGCTAAAGACAGACAGACAGACAGACAGACAGACAGACAGACAGACAGACAGACAGACAGACAGACAGACAGACAGACAGACAGACAGACAGACAGACAGACAGACAGACAGACAGACAGACAGACAGACAGACAGGATTACCTCGTCTTGGTGCGCCTCATTGCACGAGCGACCGACTCACGAACAGTCGTCAGCGCGGCCATCCCGCGTCACGGGATCAACAACAAAGCTGCAATCACCCAATTTGGAGGTGGATGGTGGCGTTGCGATTGATTACAAACACAACCAACGAACGCACGGCAATTGGCGCGCTCCTGCCAGCGGCAGCACTTGGCCACAAAGCGGCGATGATTGTTGTTCTGCCTGGCTTGTACCCATCCGAAAAACCGCAAGGGCAACGGATGAGCGAACGACAATTGTCTCATTTACACCGAGGGAAGGCATGAGCGACCGCGCACCGTTGATACACGCCCCGGAAGCAGAGCATGCGGCCCTCTTGGCCGCCAGTCTCAATAGCATCGTGCTTGATTTCACGGCCCGTACCGCGGTAGGCGGGACAGATCTCAGCTTTTTTATCATCAAGCAACTTCCCCTCCTGCGGCCCAAGGCATTCCTTGAGGTAGCTCATTCCGGCCAGACCTATGCCGAATTGATCGCGCCCAGAATGCTGGAATTAACCTTCACCGCCTGGGACCTGGCTCCATTCGCCCTCGACCTCGGTTACGACGCCCCGCCATTTAAGTGGGACGAAGAACGCCGGTTTCATATTCGCTGTGAACTCGATGCAATCTTTTTCCATCTGTATTTGGGCAGTGAAAAGCAGTGGACACAAGATGGTTCGAAGAAACTATCGGCCTATTTCCCCGCCCCGCGCGACGCCGTCGAATACATCATGGAATCTTTCCCCATCGTCAAGCGGAAAGATGAGCAGGCCCACGGCCGCTACCGCACCAAGGAAGCCATCCTTGAAATCTATGACCAAATGGCCATAGTGATGCAGGCCAACGCCGCCGCCCAAACTGCCGGACAGCAACCCACCGCCCGCTACCAAACCCGCCTCGATCCGCCCCCCGGCCCACCCATCGACGCAGCTGGCAATTTCATCCCAATGGCCCACTGGGACGCTGCCATCTGGGAACGCTACAAGAACATCATCCACCCGCCGAAGCCGCGAATCAGAACTGGTCCGCAGCAGCATGAAGATGGCGCTCTCATGCTCAATGTATATGCCGTCCTGTATGTGGCCGCCATGCCGGTAGAGATTGAAAACCTGCGACGCATGCTGGTGCTGATGCTGAACGACGAACTCCGCAAGTGCTATTTAGATGGCCATAGCGGGTCTTCGCAGGGAATAGCGAAAAGTGTGAGCATGCCAAGTTTGCGGAGCCTGTTGCGGTCTAATCAGCAGTCCGGGAACATTCTGGTGGATGGCAATATCGACGGGACCGCCCAAGTGAGTCCTAATCCCCTCCAAGCACCAACTGCAGATGCGTTGGAAGCCATCCCTAACCTTGGCCTGAAGGCATTCAAGGCGGCCGAAGAGGCATTGCGGGCACTCAAGGCCTTGCGCGGGCGAGAAAGAGAACTGGATGATCAAATGACTGAGGTGACCAATGACATCCCAACAGATGCTTTTCAAAGAGGATGAGCATGTAACGCCCCTGGATGCGTTCACTGAGCCACATATCTGGATCAGGCGGATGGTGATCGTCGACAAGTGGGCAGTCAACGCGACAATACTGCGACGTGTCCATTTTCGCCGTGGAATTAACATCATCACGACGGAGCCGCGTCAGCCAGATGACACCAAGCCAGTCGGCCATAGTGTGGGAAAGTCCCTGTTGATACGGCTAATTCGTTATTGCCTGGGCGACAGCCAGTACTGCACGGATAACCTGCGAAAGAAGGTCGTCTCAAAATTAGAGAACGCGTATGTCCTGGCGACCTTCCGGATTGCAGGTAATGACTGGGTGGTGGCACGTCCATTGGGGCTGGAATTTGGATCGCGCCATGCCTGGTGCGCGCAATCGTGCCATCTACGGGATTTATTCACGGAAAGTCGCCGACCTTATAGCGATTTTCTGGCCGCAATAAATGTCGCCACGAGCAAGTGCTATGCAGAAATTGAGTTACCACAAGCCAGCCGACGAGCCGAATGGAAAGATATGCTCGGTTGGCTTTGTCGCGATCAAGATTGCCATTTTGGCCACCACGCGGAATGGCGTTATCACGAAGCGGAGTCAGGCCCTCGCGTGCTTTCCAGAGAAGATGCTTATCTTGTAATGCGCATGGCAATGGGATTGCTCGGGCCCGAGGAAACGGGGCTGATTGCCGATCACCGGCAGCGACTCAAACAACAGGCAGATGCGCAGAAGGAGTTGACGGAGCTTCAGCCGCAAGTGAACTACGTGGAGTCGCAATGGCGGCGGATGATCCCGGAACTCGCTCGGTCACCGTTGGCTGGATCAATCCCCGATGCGTTGGAGGAAATGGCACAGGAAAAGCAACAATCCCTGAAGCGGCTGTTCGACGCCGAGATGAATGACTGCCGGAATATCGTCGATTCCTGCCATAATCAGGCAAATGAACTTGCGAAACAGCGCGGCGTAGTGGAACAAGAACTCAAACAACTGCAAACCGACAGGGTGGCTCAGCAGGCTATTCTTGAGGGGCTTCAGAGCGATGCGGCTGGTCAGGCAATGCAATCGCTTGGAACCGGCGACTTTGATTGTCCTTTTTACGATACGCAGGCTACCGCCTTTGCGGCAGGCTGTCCCGGTAAGACTGCCTTGAAGCTGCCGCTGGCAAGTCCGGAACGTACTGTCTCCATCGAGGCTTGCCGAGGGCGGATTACAGCAATCGAAAAGGGAATTCAAGAATGCTTAGCGCGTGTCGGAAACCTTGACGCCAAGGTAACGGCCTCGCAAGAGGAGCTTACAAATGCGCAGAATACACTACAACAACTACATGAAAAACTTCCTGTTGAAATCGGTGTATGGAGGGATCGTGAATCGCTTGCCAAGGACTTGAAACAGGCCCGATCAGTTCTGATTCACAAGCAAAATGAACTGCCGAAACTTGCGGCCCGTGTTGAAGAAAGCACAGGCCGTCTGGCGGCAAGCCGAGACCGGCTCGGAAAGAGTCTGAACGAGCTTTCGCGGTACTACACGATCTTGCTCCGTCGGACGATCACACCCGACGCCGACGGCAAAATAACAGTTGACGGAAATGGCCTGCATCCGGAGCCTGGTTTGTCCGTTGCTGATTCCGGCACAACCCTGCGCGAATACGCCGATGTACTGAGCTTCGACGTAGCCTGCCTGACCGCGGCGGTCTGCGGTTTTGGCCACCTACCACGATTCTGGATGCATGACAGTCCTCGCCAGGCCGATAGCGAAGAGCAACTGTACCATTCCTTGCTTCGATTTCTTCGCGATCTGGAGGCGAGCTACCCCAAGGGCATTAAACCGTCATTTCAGTATATTTTGACAACGACTTCCGCGCCTCCTGCGGAGCTAAGTGCCGCACCGTACGTTCGCCTGCGTCTCCACGCCCGACAACCGAGTGGTAAGTTGTTAAAAATTGATTTCGGAAAATAGCCGCAGGGGTTGATGGCTAGAATATTTCACGGTCCCCACAGGGAAAGCTTTCGGAGAATGACAATGGGAACCATAACGGTCAAGGCCTTTTATGACAACTTTGGCCAAGCGCTTCAAGAAGGTAGTGCCGCAATCTTTGCTGGTGCGGGCCTTTCCCGCCCGTCAGGTTACGTGGATTGGCCAGAATTATTGCGGGAAATAGCCAAAGACCTGGGCCTCGCAAGAGGAGCTTACAAATGCG
>JAJZDO010000642.1 GCA_021805955.1 Acidobacteriota bacterium | reverse complement strand
GTGGTCGTCCATTGGGAAAGAAAAAAGAAAAATACAGAGCTCCTTCGCTCCGCTCAGGATGACCACCTCGATGTGGCTTGATGACGACCTCGTGGTTTGCTGAAGCAATGCGGGACATGCACCTTGCGCTAGAGTGCGCCGATGCCGGAGAGGTCGGGATGCATCTGGGAAAAGTCGGTGGCCCGCTGGTAGGCGCACGCGAAGGCGCATAGTTTGGCGTCCTGATAGAGATTGCCGAGGAACGTGATGCTGACCGGGGTGCCGGGACCTCCGATGTTATCTTCGTCGCCGGTATCGATGGCGGGCGGTTTGGGTGCGTCGTTCTCGCGTATGCCATTGGGCTGGATGACTGCGGGATGGCCGGTGAGATTGGTGAGGGTGAGCTGCTCGCCGCCGCTGGGCACGACAATAATATCGACAACTCCAAAAATGGCCGCCATCTGCTGAATGGCGAGCGAGCGGGCGCGATTGGCCTGGATGTACTCGACGGCGGGGTAGAAGCGCGCCGTACGAAACACGTTGGGCCAGTCCTCCGGACCTTGCTCGGTGAGCAGTTTGTCTCGGCCTGTCATGGTGAGGTCATCGAACGCGGCGGCTGCTTCGGCGGACAAAAGATTGGCCATGGCATCGTAGGGAAGCTTCGGCAGCTCGATCGGAATCAATTTGACTCCCATACTTTTCAATTGATCGAGCGCCGCCAGATCGAAGGTACGGTCGTAGCGGGTACGCGCACGGTCGGCACGGCGAAGGTCGTAATCTTTGCGCCATTTTTGCCGTTGTTCGGGGGAAAGCCCGGCGGGCATGGTTTCCTGCAAGTGTTTCGGCATTTCGAAGGCAGACTGGACGTAGCCGACCCGCAGGGTGCGCCAGTCGAAATGTGCGTCCCAGTTGAAGGCTGCATTCCGTACGCTTAAATCCTTTCCATCCGGGCCGTAGATGCTGCTCATCACCAGGGCGCAATCTTCCACGGAACGGCAGATGGGTCCGAGTTTGTCCATGGTCCAGGAAAGGGCCATGGCTCCGGTGCGCGGCACGAATCCAAACGTGGGTCGAAGGCCGGTGACGCCGCAACGGGTGGAGGGTGAGGAAATGGAGCCGAGAGTTTCCGAGCCAATGGAGAAAGCGACACATCCGGCGGCGGTGGCGCAGGCGGGGCCGGCGGAAGACCCGCTCGATCCCTGACGGCGGTTCCATGGGTTGAGGGTGCGACCGCCAAACCATTTGTCTCCCATGGCCAGCGCGCCGAGGCTCAGTTTCGCCACCAGGACCGCGCCCGCGGCATCGAGGCGCTGCACAACCGTTGCGTCGTAGTCGAAGGTCTGATGCTCGAAGCCGCCTGCACCCCAGGTGGTGGGATAGTCTTTGACTGCAAGCAGGTCTTTGGCGCCCCACGGCAATCCGTGCAGCGGGCCGCGATAGGTTCCAGAAGCGATTTCAGCGTCGGCGGCCTTGGCCTGGGCCATGGCGCGTTCTTCGGTGAGCGTGATGAGGAAATGCAGGGCCGGATTGAAGCGGCGAATGCGCTCGATGTACATTTCCGTCAACGCGACGGAAGAAACCTTTTTGGTGCGAATATATTCGGCGAGTTTCGGGATGTTGGCAAAGGCCAGTTCCTCCAGATTGATGGGAGGCTCGCCAACCGTGGGCGGATTGCCATATTTAGGAGACTGGCGCTGGGTTTCGACGGTAGCGTCCTGCGGCAGCGGATCGAAGATGTAGGCAGGGGCGACGCTGTTCTGCATGTGGAGCGCGCGGATCGAGGAATAACTGTCGCGCTGCCGATTCAGCGCATCCAGCATCATGGAAATCTGATCGGGGGCGAGGGGAACGCCAGCAAGCGCGGCCGCCTGTTCGATCATTTCGGGCGTGATTTCAGGAAGGGAGGCAGACGGAGTGGCCGATGGAAGCGCATCCGCAGCCTGTGCCTGTGCGGCGACGGTGTAGAGAGTTCCTGGCAACAATGTCGAAGCCAACCCCAATTGCGAGCAGACAGCAAGAAAACGGCGACGGTCAAGCATGATGCCGAACTGTATCACAGACTGCGCATACTCTACACTCCCTTTAACGGGCAAGGACGTGACGGCGTGCCGATCGGAGGGAGGCGGCGATCTTGCCGGCGCCGACGGCGTTAAACTCCAGCCACCATACCGGCACGGCATAGGCAATCGTGGAAAGCATACCGACAGCGATCAGGTGGAAATATGTGGGACGTAGCCAGAGACGTGTAATGAACCAGGGAACGACGAGAAACGCAGCACAACGAAGGCCAGTGCGCAGATAGAGGAGAGCAGTGTCGCGGATCTTGATGTGGAGGACACGCTGGACCACAATCGGCTGCAGGATGCCGCGAAAGACGATGCTGGGAATCAATGTACCGATGGCAACGCCGATCATGCCGTAGGGTCGCGCCAGCAGAAGACTGAGCACGAGGTTGGAGAGCGCCTCGCTGATGTTGAGAGCGGCGTACGCCTTTTGATGCAGGCTGGCGTAGAGGGCGTTGACGGAGGTGGCCTGGGATGTCTCAAGAAAAACCGCGATCGAGAGAATGACGATGACGGGATACACGTCGGTGAAGGCCGGGCCCATCCAGAGAGAGACAAAGTCCCGTGACCAGGCGATCATGCCGAAGGCGACAAAGGCTGAACTGGCGAGAGCGATTCGTGTTCCGGAGAAATAGCTGCGCTCAAATCCAGCGTGGTCGCTGACGCTTTTCTGCATGGTGAGCACCGGCGTCAAGACGCCGACGATGGTCGCGATTCCGTCCATGTAGTAGAGCACCAGCGTAGAGCCGATGCTGTAATGGGCGACCGCCGTCAGACCAATGAAGAAGGAGACGGTGAGCGTGTCGGTTTGGAAGCGGATGCGGTCGGCGATTTGTCCGATGAGTACAGGCCCGCCGAAGCCAAAAAGTTTTTTGGATGTCAGGCGATTCCAGCGGGGCCAGGAAAAGATCTTGAGGAATGGATACTTGCGATGCACAGTCCAAAGAACAATGGCGTTGGCGGGAACCGCAGTCACTACCGAGAGCCACGCCAGGGCGATCACTCCGTGGCCTGCATTGAGGACGAGCACAGTGCTCGCGGCGCGCAAGAGTCCAGTGAGAATGAGCACCCAGGCGGTGATGTCGAAGTGCTGGCCAGCGTTTAGCGTCCCAAAGGGGACGCGCATGCCAAAGCTGATGGCGGTACTGAAGCCGACGATGAGAAGGACTTCCGCCAGCAAGCGACCGTGGGTGTAGTTCAGAAAATAGACACCGCCAGCAAGCAGAAAGGTAGCTGCTATCAGGACCAGCCCGACGGCCCCAAAGATGCGGATGCCGGCACCGTAGATGTTGCGAGCTTCCTCGTGATCTTCGCGTCCAAAGGCGTAGGCCATGTGGGTGAAGACCGCCCCGGAAAGGCCCAGATCGAGGAAGCTGTAGTAGCCGATGAATGTCATCGCGACAGCCCAGATGCCATATTGCTGCGATCCAATCTTATGGAGCGTGAATGGCATGAGAAAGAAGCCGATGGCGGCGAGAAATACCATTCGCAACACGCCGCTGCTCGATCCCTGGACCAGTTTTCTCAGGGAATACTGGATGCGATGTGGCTGATGGGAAACGGTAGCTGACACTGCGATGAAGCTCCTGAAGGGCGTGGACGTACGAATGCCGACTATTTCTTAGCATTTGGCAGGCCAAAGCGATAAGCCGAGACGGGCCGGGCTTCCCCAATTCCACGGACTGCGGATGGGCAAATTTTCAGGGAATCCGCGGTTTAAATGTGCAAATATTTGCACTTTTCGCAGCCGGAGATGGGAGTGTTTTGCGGTGGACACTGCAATTTCTTCGGTTTTCTTGCAGGTACATCGAGTCTGGCGGGTTTTTAGGAGGATTCATCCTCGCTCAAGTAACCAGGATTCTATTTCTTTTGAGCCGCGATGATGGCACCATGCGTGCAGTAGGAGGAATGGGCACTATTGTGCCGATGAGGCGGGTACCGGATGGGTTTGTTCGTTGTTGCGGTTTTATTCGTTTTGGCGATGATTGGGCTGGCGCGCCCCTATATCGGGATGCTTGCGTTGCTGATCGTCATGGAATTGCAGCCCGGCGAATTGTATCCGCAAATGGCGTCGCTCCACCTGGAGAGGGTGGTGGCGGGGCTCCTGCTGATGGGGTTTCTGATCAACAGCCAAAAGCTTCGATTTCCAGCGCCTACGCGCTGGTTTCTAGCATTTTTTGGAGCGATGATCGTATCGATTCCGTTGGCATTCTGGCGCGCCAACGCATTTGCATCCTGCATTTCATTTTTGGAAGTCGTTGTGTTCGTCGTGTTTGTAGCCGCGCTGCTCACAACGGAGGAGCGCATCCGCTGGTTTATTCTGACAGACATTTTGTTGGTTGACTGGCTGGGCGGAAGCGCTCTGTGGAACTACGCCCATGGGATCTGGCAGGTGCGGATGAACATTGACCGCGCGATCGGAATTACGAGTTCTGCCGGAGATCCGGACACTATGGCGATCACGCTGCTGTTGACGATTCCGCTCTGTCTCGCAATAATGGCGCGTTCGAACCCGGTATGGATGCGGGCGATTGCCGCCGCTTCGATCGGGTTGTACCTGGTGACCATAGTGGATACGGGATCGCGCGCGGCTGCGGCGGGAGTCCTGTTCCTGGTGTTGCTTGTGCTGTTCCGAAAGCCGAAGAACCTGATGTATTTGCCGGTCATTGTGCTGCTCGCCCCGCTGGTGTGGGTTGTGATTCCTCAACAATACAAAGCTCGATATGAAACTGTGAATCATCTGAAGAGCGATGAGTCCTATCAGAATCGCCTCCTGAGCTGGCAGGGCGGCATCAAGATGTTCGAGAGCAATCCGATTACGGGGATCGGTGCGGGCAACTACACCGACGCGAACGGCATGGCATATTGGCCTGGGAGCGGCCGCAAGCACTGGCTGAATGCACACTCGCTCTATTTCAAGCTTTTGGGAGAACTGGGGCTGATCGGTGTTTTTACGTTCGGAGGCTATCTGATCTGTGTATTCCGGTTGAACTTCCGGCTGCGGAAGGAATTACTGGCTGCCCACGCATCGGGATTCCTGCAGCAACTTCCAGCCATGTTCAACATCATATTTTTGCTACTGTTGTTCGACGGGTACGCGGCCCATAATCTGTATCGGGACCAGTGGTATTTCATCGGTGCCATTAGTGGGTCGCTTAGCTTGCTGCCGATGTTGCAAAAACCGGCGACCGAGACCGAGACGGATCAAATTGGCACGACTGCTCCCGCCGTTCCGGCAGGAGAGTGGTCTCCTGCCCTGCTACCGGTGTTGCGTAAGCAGATTCCCACACTGGGTCCGCCCGCCTAGAACAACCCAATCTGAAATAGGCAAAGTCGGGGCTTTGCATTATTATGATGGTACTAGTCCAATATTTACTGACGTTGGAGATGTGACAGAGAAAGCCTCTGCCAGTTCCACTCCTCAACCTATACTTGTCCGCGTCGACACGCATTGTGGGTGTCATTTTGCAGCGGAAAGGACAGGTTTGACGGCTCTTTCTTGCAATTCTGTTCCTGCCTGTACGATTTGTGTTTCCTCCTTAGGTTGGTGTTTGCCGTATCGTACGGCCGCCAAGGCTATGATTTGCGGAAAATGTCGTAACCCGTTGATAAGACGGCGATTCGACAGTCAGCAGGAAAGATTTTTGGAAAGAATGGAGTCTGAGTGTAATGGCACGCAAATATCTTCTCCCCCTAGCAGTTCTGACGATCTGCATAAGCGCACGGCCTGCCAGCACGCTTGCAAGCGGAACCGCCACCAGTTGCTATCCTCCACTGAGTTTGGTAACGAATAGTATTCCTTCCGCGACGGCTGGCTCCAGCTACACCGTTGCCCTGGCAGCGAATGGAGGACAGCCGCCATATTCCTGGAGCTTCGGACAGTCTTCGTTGCCGCAGGGTTTCTCTATTAGCTCGACCGGAAGTGTAAGCGGTACGCCAACAACGACTGGGACCTACACATTTAACGTGGTGGTATCGGATTCCCTGAAAAACAATGTTACGGGCGCGCTGACACTGACTGTTGCGGCCAGCAGTACGGTGCCGCCTATAACGCCAGTTCCGACGCCGACGCCACCTACGACGCCAGTTCCGCCAGTCACACCGCCAACACCAACACCAACGCCAACACCAACGCCGACACCAACGCCAACGCCGACGCCAACGCCGACGCCAACACCAACGCCGACGCCAACACCAACGCCAACGC
>JAJZDO010000801.1 GCA_021805955.1 Acidobacteriota bacterium | reverse complement strand
CCAGACGCGCTTCTGGAATGCCGTGGCGCGCACATCCAGCGGCAGATCCAGAGCTACTGAATGCTCCGTCAGATGCGACAAGACCTGTTGCACAAGGGATCCAAGACTCGACTGATCCCGGCTGATATCCGCGCAGGAAAAACGTGTCGCCAGATCATCCTCCAGTTCGCTTTCCAGCATGCCGAAGGAGATGGAGCATAACCCGACATCGGTCACCGCGACCAGCATTTTGTCGAGCGGCGAATCACAGATGCTATAGCGAATTTTGATGTTCTTTCCGCCGCGGCGCAGTTCTGCCGGTGTCATGCCTAACTGCTGATTCGCATGTTCGTACACGCGGCTGCTGGAGCCGAATCCTGCTTCATAGAGGGTAGCCGTTACGGTTTTCCCCTGCGAGACCTGACGGCGAAATCGCTCGATCCGGCGCGTCTGCTGGTATTCCCTGGGCGTAATGCCAAGGCAGCGGCGAAAGATTTTTTGTACGTGGAAGGGGCTCAGACCCACGGCGTTGCCCAAGTCCTGGAGTTTGACTGGTTGGTCTTCATGCCGGTCAAGAAAATTGCAGGCGGCGCTCAAGGTACGAAGCTGGGGATGTTCCTGGGACGGCGTGCAGCGCTTGCAGGCCCGATATCCCGCGCGTTCCGCCAACTCGCTGGTGGGGTAAAACTCCACCGATGCGCGCAGCGGTCTGCGGCTTGGACATGACGGTCGACAGTAAATGCCCGTGGTACGCACGGCGTAGACGAACATTGCGTCCGCCGTTGCCGTACGCTCGACGACCATCTTCCACGCACGATCCCATAGATGATCTCCAGTCATAGATTCCTCCCTGCCTGAAGACAATCTTCGCCCAGGGTCGCGGGCGGGCGCACTCCGCTTCTTGCGGTCAAATTTTCGATCGCTGGGTTCCATGGCTGCAGCCGGCTTCTATTGTGCGCTCCAAAGCAAAACAGGGCAGGCCGATTAGGCTTGCCCTGTTTTGCAAATCTCGAAGCGCACAGCTACTTCTCTGCTGGAACAGCTTGCTTGGCGGCCGCTTGCTCTTTCAGCGCTGCGGCTTTGTCGGTCGCTTCCCAGGTAAAGTCAGGATCGTTGCGACCGAAGTGCCCGTAGGCGGCCGTCTTGCGGTAAATGGGTCGACGAAGATTCAGGCTTTCGATGATGTCTCGCGGGGTGAGCTTGAAATTCTTGCGGACAAGCTGCTGCAGCGTCTGGACCGAAACTGTTCCCGTGCCAAACGTATCGACCAGCACGCTGACCGGTTCCGCCACCCCGATGGCATACGCCAATTGCACTTCGCAACGACGGGCGAGACCAGCCGCAACAATATTTTTGGCAATATAGCGGGCCATATACGCCGCGGAGCGATCCACCTTGGTCGGATCCTTGCCGCTGAAGGCGCCGCCGCCATGACGGCCGGTGCCGCCGTAGGTATCGACGATGATCTTGCGACCGGTCAGGCCGGTGTCGCCCATGGGACCGCCGATGACAAAGCGTCCGGTTGGATTGATGTGGTATTTGGTGTCCTCGTCCAGCAGTTCTGCCGGGACGGTCGCCTGAATGACATGCTTGAGAATGTCAGCACGCAGTTCTTCGTTGGTAACGCTCTCCGCGTGCTGCGTGGAGACGACCACAGCATCCACCCGGACGGGCTTGCCGTTGGTGTCATATTCCACCGTGACCTGGCTCTTGCCATCGGGGCGGAGGTAGCTGAGTTGGCCAGATTTTCGGACTTCCGACAGGCGCCGGGTCAGCCTATGGGCCAGGGAAATGGGCATTGGCATCAGCTCAGGGGTCTCATCGGTGGCATAACCGAACATCATGCCCTGGTCGCCCGCCCCGCCGGTATCGACGCCCATTGCGATGTCGCCGGATTGCTTGTTGATGGTCGAAATCACGGCGCAGGTGTTGGAATCGAAGCCATACATCGCATTGTCGTAACCGATGGAGGCAACGACGCCACGCACCAGCGATTGAAAATCGACGTACGCCCGGGTGCTGATTTCTCCTGCAATTACCACCAGCCCGGTCGCGGTCAGGGTTTCACAAGCGACCCGGCTATGCGGATCCTGGTCCAGACATGCATCCAGTATGGCGTCGGAAATCTGATCGGCAATCTTGTCGGGGTGTCCTTCGGTCACGGATTCCGAGGTAAATAACAAACGATCTTGTATTGGCAAAATTCCTCCTGGTGCGGGTCGAGCCTTGAATTTTTGGCCTGGACTTGAACGCCGCTGCGATATTGGACGCCTATCACAGCCCGGGGAAGCGGACAGCGGAGAAACGAACCTAGTATCGCTACTATCAGGCTAACAAATGTTTAAATTGTACGGGCAAACGAAGCTCAGCCAATGGGGAAGATACGGCGATGGCGTGTCGATTATCGCAGTGAATGGGACTTGGGATGGTGCGGCTTTTTCACGTGGTCCACAACGGGTGCCGCCGAAGGCGCGCGTATCGCAGATGAGGAAGCGTAATTGGATGACGAAACGATGGACAAGGCTGTCATCCGCTGATGGACATACCCCCAGACAATCCAGCCTAATCCACCGAGCAACAGTAGCAGTGCGAGAACACCCGCCCAGCGCAGCTTGGTGTCGGTAACGCGGCCACCCCTGTGCGTGGAGACGCTCAGCGCGAATGCCGCCCAATCGTTATCATTATTCGCTGCCGGTGGGTTCTTTTGCCCGCTGGCATCCAGAAAGCGCTCGACCCATTCCCCTTCGTCCAGGCCCAGGAAGCGCACATAACTGCGAACAATGCCTTTGCTGAGGATTCCGCCGGGCAACTGATCGAACGCGTCGGACTCCAGCGCCTGCAGACTGCGGACGGTCACCTTCGTCGTCTGGGCAATATCTTCCAGACTGACAGAGCGGCGTTGTCGCTCACAGCGAAGTGCTTCTCCGAAGTGCTCCATGGATGTCGTTCCAGCCGTCACAGGTAAAGCTTTCAATTTGCGCTGATGATTCGGTGTTTGCAGATTAATCCTGCACAATAAACGAGTCAAATCAATTAGTGCCGCTGCGATACCGTCAAATTCGGTGACGTATCTCTATAGTACCGAAGGGCATTGCCCAGTTTTTGGTGCTTTTTACCGGATGAAAGCGATCTTTCCGCTGAGCCCATATACTGACAGAGACGCACTCCGTTGGGGGTTGTGCCCCGGAACCGGATCCCTGGCACTCTCCCTGATTGCTACAACTCAAATGAACAAACTTATCTTCGGAAACCTAATTTACCGGCCCCTTCGTTCGCTTCTTAGCCTTACCGCTGTCGCCATTGAAGTGGTCATGATTCTCTCTGTAACGGCCATTATGCTGGGCCAGTTGAACGGCTGGAGGGAAAATGCGAGGGGCATCGGCGCGGACCTGATCGTGAAGCCCGCGAACAGCAGCTTTCTCGTGGGAGTCAGCGGCGCTCCCGTATCCGCGAAGGTCGCGGATATACTGGGTCGTTTGCCGCATGTAGCCGTTTCAGCTCCGGTCGCGGTGACATTCGTCACGGGAAAGTCAGTTGAAAACATCTACGGCATCGACTTCGCCAGCTTCAATGCTCTCAAGCCGTTTGTATTTCTGTCGGGCGCTCCGTTCCAGCACCCGTTCGATGTGATCGTGGACGATATTTCCGCAAAAAGCAGCCACAGTAAAATAGGCGATCGGATATCCATCATGAACCATCCCTTCCGCATCTGCGGCATCGTCGAGCATGGCAAGGGAGGCCGGAAGTTTATCCAACTGACGACGATGGACCAGTTGAACGATTCTCCCGGCAAGGCGTCGATTTTCTATTTGAAGCTCGATGATCCTAACAACCAAGCCGTGGTTGAGCGGGAGATAAAGAGCACCCCCGGCATGGAAGCCTATCAGGTGCAAAGCATCCAGGACTTTATTTCGCAGTTGACGCCGAACCGGCTTCCGGGCCTGGAGCCGGCGCTCGATACTGTCATTGGCATTGCGCTGGTCATCGGCTTTCTCGTCATCTTCCAGTCCATGTACACGGCGGTCATGGAACGGACGCGCGAGATCGGTATTTTGAAGGCGCTGGGAGCATCGCGCGGGTATGTCGTCGGAGTCATCCTCCGCGAGACCGGGATGCTGGCCGCGGGCGGCATTTTGCTGGGCGTGGGGGTCAGCTTTGTGGTCCGAGAAAGTGTGATGACAAGATTTCCCACCCTGCCGTTTCCGATAACCGCACACTGGCTCATCCTGGCCACCTTGTTGTCGTTCATCAGCGCGTTGATTGGCGCGATCTATCCGGCCTATAAAGCGGCCCGCAAAGATCCCATTGACGCCCTAGCCTATGAATAGGTCACCTCGACCGTCGGATAGCGAAGGTTTCTAGCAGGGGACTTCAGGTTGCGACGCCATGGGATAGCGGAATGCCTGTTGCTTCCATCGTGCAATCGGGCCTTCAAAATATCGCCATGAGAGAGCGGAAATCCCAAGCGCGGCCGCCAATCCTGTCACCAGTGCAACGCTGTGAGGAAGGTAATTTCGCAGGGCCAGGTAAATGGGATAGTGCACGATGTAGAGACAATAGCTGATCCTCCCCAGCCAGCGGAGTGATGGCAGGCGCAGGAAGCGCGGCATGACTCCGGAGGTACCGCTGACTGCCAAAGTGACGAGGAGCCACAGCGACCATGCCAGCCAAAGCACGGTGTAATCGGTGGCGTTAAAAATGCGCTGGTCGAGCACGCTTCTCTTGGTGATGCTCGTGGCGAAATCGATCCCGATGGCTAACGCAATCAGCGCCGCAACGCATCCATACAACCAGCGAGCATAGAGCTGCAGGCGGGCTCGCCAGACGTGGCCGTGGTCCCACCAAAGGATCGCCACCACGCAGCCGGCAGCCAGCGAATCCACTTGCGCGAGGAATAATTCCTGGCCCCCTTTGGGGTCGGGATAAAAGTATCGAGTCCAGGGTGTCAGCAGAAGAATCAGTGCCAGGATAGTGAGCAGCGTCGCGCGTCGCGCGCGTGTGAACGTGACCAGCGGAGCCCACAGAATATAGAAATACTCTTCCACCGATAAGGACCACAGGACGCCAAAACCCATCACCACCCAGTCTGGGTGAGGCACGATTTTAAGGTGCGTCATCAGCGGCGGCAAGAACGCCTGGTTGAAACTGATGTACAGCAGGACAGTTTTCACCGGTTGCGGGGTGCCCACACTCGCCGAGGCCACGAAGTACACGAGCAGGGCGAGAAAGTAGAGAGGAAACAGCCGAAGAGAGCGTCGCACGTAAAAGATTTTCAAGGCGCCGCGCCGGTCGGTCAGTCGCAGCAGAATGGACGTAATCAGAAATCCGGAAAGCACGAAAAACAGGTTGACTCCCATCCAACCCCATTGTGGTCCCAGCAAAAGAAGGCTTGGATGATGGATGTAATGCCGCATCAGTACCATGGCAATGGCGATGCCGCGCAGTCCATCCAGTTCAAGGATTCTTTGTGCCGGGCTGTGAACGGTCGATGAGATTTCGATGGTCTCCGAAAACGGTTGCAGTGTCTGGAAGGCTCATGCGGCAGAATAGCATCGCATTTTCCGATTGCGGCATTTTCAAGCCATGGCTCAACACCAGGAAACCCCATCCTATGGAAGGGCAGATGCTGAAAACATTGTCGTCTATTCAACGAATACGAGACAATGACAGGTATCTTCACCGCACCGCTAGACCCACAAAATATTATGCATAAAACAGCAATCATTATTGGTGCCGGGCCTGCCGGCCTGACTGCAGCCCTGGAATTGCAGCGGCATTCCGACGTTCGCCCCATCGTGCTGGAGGCTACCAACGAAATTGGCGGCATTTCCCGCACCATCCGCTACAACGGCAACCGGATGGATATCGGCGGCCACCGCTTTTTTTCAAAGTCCGATCGCGTCATGGAATGGTGGCTGGATGTGATGCCCGCCGCTTCCACCGATGGCGCTGGCAGTGCGATTCCCATCAGCTATCAAAACAAGCAGCGCACCGTCCAGGCCGGCGAGCGAAACCTTGACCCGGAAAGCAATGACCTGGTGATGCTGGTCCGCCCCCGCAAAAGCCGGATTTATTTTTTGCGAAAATTTTTCGATTATCCCATCAAGTTGACCCCAGAAACTCTGCGCGGACTGGGACTGCCGCGTACGGTGAGGGTCGGGTTCAGCTATCTCCGTGCGCGTTTCTTTCCTCGCAAGCCGGAAACCTCGCTTGAAGACTTTATCGTCAACCGTTTTGGCAAGCAGTTGTATGGCTTGTTCTTTGAGTCCTACACGGAAAAGGTCTGGGGAGTGCATCCGCGGCATATCAGCGCGGAGTGGGGCGCCCAGCGCATCAAGGGCCTGTCCCTGACCAGCGCCGTGAAACATTTTGTGAAGCAGGCGTTTTCCGGCAAGAAGAAAAGCTCGGGCGATTTGAGCCAGAAAGGCGTCGAAACATCTCTCATCGAGCGTTTTCTGTATCCAAAATTTGGACCCGGCCAGCTGTGGGAGCACGTGGCATCCATGGTGCAGAGCAATGGTGGTGAACTGCACATGCAGACGCGCGTTACCGAACTTCGAGTCGAAGGCGATCGGATTTCCGAGGTCGTCGCCGTCGACGCAGAAGGGAAGACGCACGTCTTTCCCTCCGACTATGTCATCTCCACTATGCCGATTCAACACCTGATTCGCAGTCTTCAGTGTCCGATTCCTGCGGAAGTGAAAGAGGTCAGCGAGGGTCTGATTTATCGCGACTTCATCACCGTCGGCTTGCTGGTCAATCAACTGTTGGTGACCGAGCCCGACGGCAGTCCGCTGAAAGATACCTGGATCTACATTCAGGAGCCGGATGTTACCGTAGGTCGCCTGCAGATCTTCAATAACTGGAGTCCGTGGATGGTCGCCGATCGTTCCAAGATGTGGATCGGTCTGGAATATTTCTGCAACGATACCGACCTGCTCTGGAAAATGCCGGACGAGGACATCGAGAAATTTGCAGTTGCGGAGATGGAAAAGATCGGCATCCTCAAGGCGTCCGATGTGCTGGACGGCCATGTTGTGCGCGTGCCCAAGACCTATCCCGCATACTTTGGAACCTATGATCGCTTCGACGTGATCCAGAAATTCACGGATGGCTTTGAGAATTTGTTTCTGGTGGGTCGCAATGGAATGCACAAGTACAATAACCAGGATCATTCCATGCTGACCGCGATGGCAGCAGCGGAAAATATCATGAACAACGTCGCTGACAAGTCCAACCTGTGGGCTGTGAACACGGAACAGGAATATCACGAAGAAAAAAAGGCATGAAAGCAGAATCGCGCGCGCATCGATGGCACATGGCTCTCCTATTGCTGACAATATGCCTGCTGGCGCTACGCTTTTGGCATTTGAGCGCCGACTTTCCGGCGTTCCATTTCTACGATCAGGATGGAGCCAGATTTACCGACGAAGGTTTCTACACCGGTGCCGCGCTGCAGCATTTCACGCTTGGTCACGCGTACATTCCCGGCGGCTGGAACCCCGGCGTATTTATGCCCGTGTGGCCGTTGCTTGTCGGACTACTATTCCATTTCACCGGAATCAGCGTTGTCGCGGCACGAGCGCTGGCGGTCGGATGCGTCTGCCTGAGTGTTCTTCTTGCGTACGCGATCGCGCGCCAGTATCAGTCGAAGACGTTCGCCTGTCTCACTGCATTTCTCATCTCCGCCAATGCTCTGGGATTTTTCTTCGGTCGCCTGGCCCTGCTGGAGCCGGCATTCGGCATGTTTCTACTGCTGGCCATCTATCTCGCCGGCAAAGTGCGTCCCGGAAGCTATTCGCTGGCCGTGCTTGTCGGCGTGGTGTTTGTTGCGGCCATGCTGACCAAGACGACAGGCCCCTTCGTGTTACCCGCTGTTCTCTATCCCATTTGGGCGAACAATCGGCAGCATCGACCGGCCGCGTGGAAACTGCTGGCGGCAACGCTGGCAACGGTCGTACTTCTGATGGCCTTCGCCAAACTCATCTGGATGTCTCACTTTTCTGCCGACGCCAAAATTATCCTTGGAATGAGTCCGCTGTGGCAGTTTGAGAATTCCCCCTCTCGACTACTGCGTTTTTTCTTCCGCGGCACTTGGATTGACCCGGTGCTGTTTCCCCTGGCGCTGGCTGCTTTCGTTGCAGCGGTCGTGCGGCTGCGTTTTCTTTGGAGGAATACGCTGTTCATGATCGCATTTCTCTGGGAAACAGGCTATGCGGCTTTTATCGTCTATCACTATGACGGTCCGCCCCGCTACTTCGTCACCATGATTGTTCCCACCCTCTGGCTGGCGTTGATTTTTCTGCAATGGATATGGAGCGCGAACAGGCAGGTTGCCGCGGTCGCAACGGTTTGCGTTGCCGCGTCCGTAGTGTGGAACGTCGCATCGATTGGCGATTATCTGATGCATCCGCGCTACACTCTTGTAGACGCCAGCTTGAAAATCACGCGGCTGATTGTCACGGAGCATGTCTCCGGCTCGGCCTCCAACGAGCTTCTGATCGGGCGTGGTGCGGATGAAGTTTCGCTGTTGAGCGGCGGTCTGCCGGCGATGGATAGCGACGGTGCCATGCCCTTGGCGCAGAAACTGGACGTCTATCATCCAGACTGGTTCATGCACTGGACAAATCACCCGTCCGCCCGTTTGACCGCGGCGATGTCTGAACGCACGCTGGTGCAGCGGGCCTGTTTTCCGGGGCTCGATCCCTTCAACGGCGCCGGCATCGTGCTGTTCCGGGTCTTCCCCAGGCATCAGCCCTGAGAATTGGTCGCGCTGTCATTTGCAAATAGAAATCGAGTCGTATGGAGGCTCATCAGGCGACTATAGAGACCAGTTATTCCAGAACAACCTGTCCTTGAATCTAGACGCGACAGCTGGCGGCTCCGCGCTTTTCCAGGTATTTCTGGTGATATTCTTCCGCCGGCCAAAACGTCTCTGCCGGAACTACTTGCGTGACAATGGGCTGCGAAAACCTACGCTCCGCCGTCAGCCGCGCGATGGTTGCGGCCGCGGCTTGTTGCTGCTCCGTAGAGTGATAAAAGATCACCGAGCGGTATTGCGTTCCGAAATCCGGCCCCTGACGATTTAATTGCGTCGGATTATGCTCAGCAAAAAAAGCGTCCAGCAGGTGCTGATAACTTACCTTGGCCGGATCGAAGGTGACCTGCAAAACCTCGGCGTGGCCGGTTCTGTCCGTGCAGACGTCGCGATAGCTGGGATTTTCCAGCGTGCCGCCCTCATACCCGACGGCAGTTTCCGCCACTCCTGGAATACGATCGAAAGCTGCCTGCACACCCCAGAAACAACCCGCGCCAAATGTCGCTTTTTCCATGACTCACCCCGCGATTGCGGCGAAACTACCGCTCTCCTCCCAGTATAACGATCCCGCATGATCGATCCAATAAGTGGCTATTGCGGGCGCGGAGGCGCATGCTTGCTGCGTTTTAGGGTCGGGGTCGAGGTTTTTGAAGTCTTCGATCGCCGTTGGAGTCGCGGCTTCGAGTTCGCTCCTGTGGGTTGACCATTTTTTGCAGGCGACGTCAATTTCGTCGCGCGATACAGCGCCTGCACTTCCTGCGTTGTCAATTCGCGCGACTCGCCGGGGGGTAGATCCAGCACCAGCGGGCCATATTCAACGCGACGAATTTTCTCGACGTGGTGGCCAATCTCTTCAAACATTTTTCGAAGCTGGCGATTGCGACCTTCCGTGATTGTGATCTCGTACCAGGGATTTTCGCCCGCCCGAAAAAGCTTGACCGTTGCAGGTGCCGTGCGCACACGCGATTCACGGCCTCGATAACCGGTATTGGATTCAGGATCGCCCAGCGGAATGGAAACGCCGCGTCGCAGCGCATTCAGGGCTTCCTCGCTAGGGATGCCGCCGATTTTCACCAGATAAGTTTTTGGTACATGGGAGGCGGCCCGCGTCAGTGCGTTCGCCAGTTCGCCGTCGTTGGTGACCAGCAGCAACCCCTCGCTGTGATAGTCGAGCCGGCCAACGGGAAACATGCGCAGCTTGATGCGCGAAAAGAATTGCATCACCGTGGGCCGTCCCTGGGGATCGCTCACCGTGGTGACATATTGCTTCGGCTTGTTCAGCATGTAGTAGCGGTATTCGCCGGCAGGATGGATCAATTTGCCATCGACGCGGATGTGGTCGTGGATGGGATCGGCTTTGCTGCCCAATTCGCTGACAATTTTTCCGTTCACCTGGACGCGCCCCTGCAGGATGAACTCCTCCGCCTTGCGACGGGAGGCGATGCCGGCGCTGGCAAGGATCTTCTGCAGACGCTCGACTTTGCCGGCTGGGCGCTCGGTTTTTTCATCCTCGGGCACGGCGAGGGCTGGCGTATCCATTTCCTTTGCGCGCTTCATGGCTCAAATCCAGACGATTCTTCAGCGGCTTCGACTGGGGAATTCTCTTCTGTAACTGTTTCGATTACAGAAGACTCCGAAGCGCCTGCATTTGTGCCTGCTGCAGGCTCAGATGGAACGGCATCCATATCGCTCGCGTCCGACTCGGCCATGTCCGCGGCCATCTTCTCAAACTCTTCCATGCTGGGCAATTCGCTCACGTCCTTCAGCCCGAAGCGCAGCAGAAATTCTTTCGTGGTTTTGTAGAGGATTGGACGGCCAATCACCTGCTTGCGCCCTGCCGTCGTGATCAGTTTTCGGCTCATCAATCCGCCCAGCACCCCGGAGGTATCCACGCCGCGAATCTCGCTGATCTCCGGCGCTGTCACCGGTTGCTTGTAGGCGATGACGGCCAGCGTTTCCAGCGCCTGCAGCGACAGCTTCATCTGCGGCTTCAAGCTTTTCACAAAAGATCGGACGGCATCGTGATACTCCGCCTTGGTTGCCATGCGGTAACCGCCGGCAATTTCGCGAATCTCCATGCCGCGCTCGCCGTTGGCATAGTCCGCAATCAACTCGTCGACAATCTGCTGCACGGCCTGTCTGGCTTCACGCTCCCGTGCGCGAGCCTGTTTGCGCGCTTCGGCATCTTCCATCGGCAACGAAGGCTGTCCTGGAGCTGCGGCGTCCATCGCGCTCTCATTTGAGACTGCTGTTTCGGGGTCCGGCAATGTCTCCGCCGGAGCCTCTCCACCCGGGGCCTCGTCCTTCGGCGCTTCTGCGTTTTCGGGCGGCGTCGCCTCGAACGGAAGGCCTGCCGCAGACTTCGCTGCGAGGAGTTCCCCTGAAAAAATGGAGGCCAACTGCGCCAGTGCGATCGGCTCTTCCGCCGCGTAAATAACTGCTTCGATTTTGGCTTTTAAGCTCATTGAATGTCAGGAGTCTCTAGGATACCAATCGATGGCCGGGTTGGCTCTAGCGCCAGTCGTCGCGGCCTTCCACCATGGTCGACTCAAAATTGTCGTGTTTCTTGATATAGATTTCTCCAAAGCTGCCGGTCTGCCGCAACAGGATCGCCTGGAGTCGAACCAGCTCCAATAAAGCGAGGAAGGTGCAGATCAACGCACGTTCCGACTGGACATGCTGCAGGAGCCGTCGCAGTCCAACCGGACGATCTTCCATCACCAGCCGGCGTCGCACGTAGTCGATCATCTGCGCCACCGTCACCGCTTCTTCATCGACATTCAACACCGGTCGTTGCCGAGCACGATCGAGGATCTCCCGAAACACGCGGACCAGGTCAACCGTGTCAGCGGCTATTTCCGGCTCCGTGCCCGCATCGTCGAGAAATTCGCGAATCGCTGGATTCGTCCATGACGATTCTTCCAGCATTTGCTTCTGCAGCAACATCTGCGCCGCGTTCTTGAACCGCTGATGCTCCAGCAGCCGCTCCACCAGCTCCCGGCGCGGATCTTCATCCGCCGCATCGCTGGTGCCATCGTTGCTGCGCGGCAGCAGCATCTTGCTTTTAATGTGAATCAGCAACGACGCCATGTAAATAAACTCGCCCGCGCCGTCAATGTCCGACTGCTTCAGGTTTTCTATATAAGCCAGAAATTGTCCTGTGATCTTGGCGATGGGAATGTCATAGATGTCGATGTCCTGCTTGCGGATCAGGTCCAACAGCAAATCGAGCGGGCCGTCGTACACCTGGCCGACCGTTACGCCGTAGGGGAAAGTGTTGGCCTCTTCCTGCGCTGCTTTTTTCTCAGCAGCGCGCTCCGCAGCCCGGGCGGCGGCTTCGGCGGCTTTGTCCCTTTGCTCTGGGGCGAACGGCGGATTGGCCGG
This sequence comes from Acidobacteriota bacterium, assembly GCA_021805955.1. The sequence continues at coordinate 5,387 of JAJZDO010000801.1, read as the reverse complement.
CAGGTGGAGTTGCTCGGGCGACGCAATCGTGCTCTCCTCGGCGGGCGGAGACGCGTCGGTGCTTTGCTGGGTTGTCAATCCCTCGTCCGCTCCGTCGTTTCCGCGTGCTACCTCATCTCGGGATTGAGAGGAATCCATCATGGTGCTGCGCCTGCGGGTGCGGTTTCCATCTGTGTCAGGTGCATCGCGTCGCGCACCTGCTGCATGGTTTGGTCTGCGCGCGAACGCGCCCGCGCCGATCCATCGCGAAGAATCTCCCACACGTGGTCCGGATTCGCTTCGAACCCGTGCCGGCGCTCCTGGATCGGAGCCAGTTCGGCGACCACGCCATCGGCCAGCCAGCTTTTGCATTCAATGCAGCCGATGCCGGCGGTGGTGCAGCCTTCGCGAACTTTCTGCTGCGTCTCCGCGGAAGAAAAAATCTTGTGCAGATCGAACACCGGACACACATCCGGATTGCCGGGATCGCTGCGGCGAATCCGCGCCGGGTCCGTCACCATGGTTTTCAATTTTTGACGAATCACTGGCTCTGGATCCGCCATCTGAATGGTGTTGCCATAGCTCTTCGACATCTTGCGGCCATCCGTGCCGGGCAGCTTCGGCGACGGCGTCAGCAGCGCTTGCGGTTCAGGAAGCACCCGGTCTGCCTCAGCATATTGGGTATGTATTGGGTTCGCACTCAATAGGCGATATACATACTGCTGCGGGGTCATTAGTGACGGATGTGCTGTAAATTGTTGAGATTGATTGCTAAGTAGAAACCTAATCTCAGGCGATGCGGTTGGACTAATTTTGAATCGCGGATAAATCTGATTAAATCGTCGCGCCACTTCCCGCGTCAGCTCCACATGCGCTACCTGGTCCTGGCCCACCGGTACCAAATCCGCCTGGTAGATCAGGATGTCCGCCGATTGCAGCAGCGGATACCCGAGAAATCCGTAGGTGCTCAGGTCTTTGCCACCCGCCGAAACGTCGCCGATCTGCTGCTGCTGCTCCTTATAGCTCGGCACCCGTTCCAGCCAGCCGAGCGGCGTAATCATGGAGAACAGCAGGTGCAACTCCGCGTGCTGCGGCACCCAGGATTGCACAAACAACGTCGCCCGATCCGGATCGAGCCCGGCTCCCAACCAGTCCAGCGCGACATCGAGCGTGTTCTGTTTCACGTTCGACGTATCGGCATAATCCGTGGTCAGGGCGTGCCAGTCGGCGATGAAGAAATAACATTCATACTCGCGCTGCAGCCGCACCCAGTTGTACAGCGCGCCCATGTAGTTGCCCAGGTGCAGCTTGCCCGTGGGGCGCATCCCGCTCAGCACGCGCTTGGGTGCGGTACTGCTCTGCTGGCCAGCCTTCGATTGGATAGATTCGGTCATGATCGCAAAATGTTGGTGGAGTCTTCTTTCAATTGTTCCGTCGTATTGAAAGTATAGGTCAGCCGGCCTAGGATAAGGCTGCCTGCTGTACGCGGACCGCTACATGCCAAGCAGAATGTGGTTGAACAGATTCAGCATGGGGCTGACGATCATGCCGATAAAGCGGCCCCCAAAAAGGAAAACCAGAATCAGGCCAATCATCCCGATCGAGTCGTACACCCGCAGCCAGTTGTACGGCAGCATATGGCGCACCACGTGGCTGCCATCCAGCGGCGGCAATGGGATCAAATTGAAGGCCATCAGGATCAGGTTGATCAGCACGGCGTAGTACAGCAGCAGCGTCACCGGAAACAGGATCGGGCTGGCGTGCATTACATTGGGATCGATCATGCCCATTTGTGCGGCCATCATGGCGGAAATCACCGTGCCCGCGTTGACGAATTTCAGCAAAATCAGGATCACGGTAGCTACAATCGACGTCAGCAGGTTGCTGGCCGGCCCGGCCAGCGTCGTCAGAATGTCATCCCGCTTGATGTGTTTAAAGTTGCGTGTTGTCACCGGCGTCGGCTTGGCCCAGCCGATCAGCGGGAACCCTGCGTACACGCACAGCAACGGAATCAGGACTGTGCCGAAAGGGTCAATGTGCTTGATTGGGTTCAGCGTGACCCGGCCAAGCATCCGAGCCGTGGGATCTCCCAGCCGCCATGCCATCCAGCCGTGCGACGCCTCGTGCAGGCTGATGGCAAACAACAGCACCACAATTTGAAAAAGGATCAGAACTGCGTGTAGATTCATGCGCTGATGCCGATGGTATAGCAAAATCGGGGAGGGGTATATCCCCGGAGCCCCACCTCGTCTACTGACGCGGTCGCCGCGACGCCCTGCATGCAGCCCATCTTCGCTGTGATCTTCACGGCCCTATTCTGCGGCCTTCGCAGCTAAATCGATCACGTGCCCGCTTGAGTCGTACCGCGAATAATCCATAATCCGGGTTCCAGCGGGAACGACCAGCTCCTGGCGATCGTCGAGCACGGAAAATTTATGGATGGTGCAATTGTCCTCAATGGTCAGGTTGTAGCCAAAGGTGAATTCGACGCCGCGATAGATCCGAACGTGCTTGCCAAGATGTTTGAAAATATGACGGCCCAGCATGCAGCGAAACCGCGACCCCAGCCAGACGTTCAGTCCCACCGGAGAGCGATCGAACATCTGCCAAAACCAGATCAGCGGCTTCACCTCGGCGTACTTCTCTGGGTCGACATCCGGGTAATACTCCGGTCGCAGCGTCGCATTGCGCGGATCCAGCGTTAGCTGCAGCACGTTGAACGGCAACTCCGTCACCAGGGTGAAATTCAGCTTGCCGCCATGTGGACGCCCCAGGTAGAGCTGGTGCAGTTCATCCCGAACAATTTCGCTGCGGATTTCCGGATTGTGGTGGCGAGTAAATTCCGCATCCAAATGCGCCAGCCACCGCAGATAGGCGGACTCCGCCTCGGGCAACGGCTTCAATTCGCGTTCCTGTTCCTCAGGCATGCTGCGACTCCTAAGAAAAGGTTAGCAGCAGCCAGAGCATTACGAGATCACTGGATCGCGAAGACCGCATACACGGTGGCCGACCGCTCCACATTGCTCGGTTCAATAGACACCGGAAACAGCCAAATCATGCGGTTGCTTCTTGAGATTTATCGCGCCTGCTTCCCAAATTCCACCAATGCAGCCAGCGTCTTCGATACCGCTCCAGAATCGATAGTCCCGGCAGCGCGTTCGATTCCAGCTCGAAAATTCGCAACGATTCCCGCTGCGACCAGAGTTGCCGCCGCGTTGATCAGGACAACATCGCGTCGCGGGCCAGTCTCTCCGGCAAAAATTGCCCGTAGGATGGCCGCGTTTTCGCCGGCATCGCCGCCTTGAAGCGCGGAAATCGGGGCCCGTTCCAACCCGGCATCTTCCGGCGAGAACCTTCCGAGCCGAAGCGCGCCATGTGTCACCTCTGCGATCTCCGTTTCTCCACTCAGCGTGATTTCATCCAGCCCGTCCGACCCGTGTACGACAAAGCCATGTCGCACGCCCAGCTTCACCATCGCCTCAGCAATCAGCGGAACTAAGTCGGCTGCATACACGCCCAGTACCTGCGCCGGCGCCAGTGCCGGATTCGTCAGCGGGCCCAGAACATTGAACACCGTGCGCCTGCCGATGGCCTTCCGAATTGCCTGCACGCGTCGCATGGCGGGGTGCATCAACGGTGCGAATAGGAACACAAATCCCGTGGCGCGAAGACATTCCACCGCCCGTTCCGGCGTCAGTGAAGTCGGCACTCCCAGCGCATCCAGTACATCTGCCGAGCCGCAACGGCTGGTCAGGTTGCGATTGCCGTGCTTGGCGATTTTCGCTCCTGCCGCCGCCGCCACCAACGCCACAGCCGTAGAAATATTGAACGTCCCGCTGGCATCGCCGCCGGTGCCGCAGGTATCCACCAATGTGGCTCGTTCTTCGTTTGTAAACGGCAAGGTTACGGCCGTCGCACGCATCGCATCGACAAATCCAGCCTGTTCATCGGCGGTCACCTGACGCGCCGCCAGCGCAATCAGCACGTCCTCAATCTGCACATCGGGTAGTGTGTTCTGAGTGTCTTCCAGGATGGTTTGCATGGCGGCGCGGGCCTGCTGCCGGCTCAAGGTCGTTTTCTGATCGGCCAAGATGGACAATGTTCTGCTCAGGTCTGTCATGGAAATCGGCGTTGGCGGTTCATAATTCCGGCGCGGTGGTTTGCTCGGCTCCCGCTCGTCCGATAGTATCGAATGTTCGCCGTCTTTTGCTTTTTCTTGTTCGCGGCAGACAGCTTGCCGTGCCACAGGAGTCAGCGGCGTACCGTTAGAATTGAGACATCCTTATGAAAATTCATGAGTATCAGGCGAAAGACATTCTTGCGAAATACGGGGTCGCCGTGCCCCGCGGAGAAGTAGCCAACACAGTGGAAGAGGCCGTCGATGTGGCCAAAAAACTCTTTGCTGCTGGAGCCAGCGGCGTCGTTGTGAAGGCCCAGATCCATGCCGGTGGTCGCGGCAAAGGCGGTGGCGTTAAAGTCGCCAAGAATCTAGCCGAGGCCGAGGAATACGCCAAGAAAATCCTCGGGATGCAGTTGGTGACCCATCAGACCGGGCCGGAAGGCCAGAAGGTCAAGCGTCTTTTGATTGAGGAAACGGCAGTGATCGATCGCGAGCTGTACCTGGGTATGGTGCTGGATCGAGCCGCAGCCAAGATGGTGTTTATGGCCTCAAAGTCGGGTGGGATGGAGATCGAAGAAGTGGCCGCGAAAACTCCGGACGCCATCTTCAAGGAACACATCGATCCAGCGGTGGGCTTTCAGCCCTATCAGGCGCGCAAGCTGGCCTTTTCATTGGGCCTGAAACCAACCCAGATCAGTCAGGCCGTTCACTTCATGACCGGCATCTACAAGGCATGCGTCGAGACCGACGCCTCCCTGATGGAGATCAATCCTTTCATCACGACCAAGGACGACAAGCTGTTCGCGCTCGACTGCAAAATGAATTTCGACGACAATGCCACGTTCCGCCACAAGGACTTGAAGGAGCTGCGCGATACCAACGAAGAAGACCCGCTCGAAGTGGAGGCGTCCAAGTTCGCGCTGAACTACATCCGTCTCGACGGCAATATTGCCTGCATGGTCAATGGCGCCGGACTGGCTATGGCGACCATGGACATCATCCAGTACGCCGGCGGTTCTCCAGCGAACTTTCTCGATGTCGGCGGTGGCGCCAACCAGGAACAGATCGAAAATGCCTTCCGCATCCTGCTGTCCGATAAAAATGTGAAAGCTGTGTTCATCAACATCTTCGGCGGTATTCTGCGCGTCGATACGCTGGCGCGCGGCGTGGTGGAGGCTGCCAGAAAGATGAATGTGCAGGTGCCGGTCATCTTGCGGCTGGAAGGTACCAACGTGGAAGAAGGACGGCAGATTCTGAAGGAGTCGGGCCTGAATTTCATCATTGGCCT
>JAJZDO010000129.1 GCA_021805955.1 Acidobacteriota bacterium | reverse complement strand
GATATCATCTCCTCAAAATTCGGGCCGGAATCCATTCTGCCCTACTCCTACGCAGGAAATATGGCCGTGTTGGGATACGGCTCCATGGACCGGCGTTTTTTTTCTCGCCTGGGAGCGTCGCGGCTTGATCGCACGATTTGTTCGGCGGCCGGCGGCGAGGCGTTGATGGCGGTCTATGGAGCCAAGCTGGGCACCGATCCGGAACATTTCCGCCATGCCCGCACCATTCTCGCTTGGGGAGCGAATATTCTTGGCACCAATGTGCACCTGTGGCCGTTTATCGAAGAAGCGCGGCAGAAGGGCGCACGCCTGATTATGATCGATCCCTATAAGACTCGAACGGCACAGGCTGCGGACTGGCATTTGCAGATTCGTCCGGGGACGGACTCGGCCCTGGCGCTGGGCATGATGCATGTGCTGATCAAGGAGAATCTGTATGACGCGGACTATGTGCAGCGCCTGACTCATGGATTTGAGCCGCTGCGCGACCGTGCAAAGGAATATACGCCGGCCTGCGTGGCCGAAGTGACGGGATTGTCCACGGAAGATATTGTGCGGTTGGCGCGGGAATATGCGACCGCAACTCCGTCGGTGATTCGCATGAACTACGGTGTGCAGCGCGGACAAAATGGCGGGGCCGCGGCGCGTGCCATTGCCATGCTGCCCTGTCTGACCGGCGCATGGAAACACCTGGGCGGGGGCTTGCAGCTTTCCACCAGCGGAGCGTTTCAGTTCAACAAGCAGGCGCTGGAGCGGCCTGACCTCGCGCTGAAGAGTTCCATTGGCCGCCTGGGTCGCGTGGTGAATATGAGTCGGCTGGGGCACGCGCTGACGGAACTCAGCGACCCGCCGGTGCAGGCGATGGTGGTCTACAACTCCAATCCGGCGGCGATTGCGCCCAATCAGACCGCCGTGTTGCGCGGACTGCGGCGGGCCGATTTGTTCACCGTGGTGCATGAGCAATTTTTCACCGACACCACGGATTACGCTGACATCGTCCTGCCAGCGACAACTTTTCTTGAGCATAAGGATTTCGAGGGCGCCTACGGTCAGTACCATTTGCAACTCTCCGAGCAGGCAATTGCGCCGCTGGGCGAAGCACGATCGAACGTCACCCTGTTTCGGCAGTTGGCGCAACATATGGGTTTCACGGAACCCTGTTTTCTGGATACAGAAGACGACATGATCGACCAGGCTTTGAGCGGAACGACATCGCCCTGGCTGGAGGGAATCACGCGCGAGCAGTTGGAAGCCCGGCATTCTATCCGGGTAAAGTTTCCGCAGGAAACAAATGACGGCGCATTCCAGCCATTTGTTTCGGAAGAATGGTTTCGCACTCCATCCGGCAAGGCGGAGTTTTACTCGGAAACGCTGGCGGCACAGGGACACGATCCTTTGCCGGGCTACGTCGCTGCAGAGGAATCGCGCCACTCGCCGCTGGCGCGCAGGTTTCCGCTGGAGCTGTTGGCGCGCAAGGGGGACAACTATATGAACTCTACATTTGCCGGTCTTGCCTCTCACCGGGTGATGGAAGCGACGCATTTCGGCGTGCTGGAAATGCACCCGGCAGACGCGCTGGCTCGCGGGATTGCCGACGGAGACGCGGTCGAGGTGTTCAATGAACGCGGAAAAATTCCGCTGCGAGCGAAAGTGATTGCAACTGTCCCTGCCGGAGTGGCCGCTTCCCGTTTAGGATGGAACAAGCTCACTTGTGATGGGCAAGGCGTCAACGTGCTGACCAGTGAGACGCTGACGGATCTGGGTGGAGGGCCGACGTTTTACTCTACGCTGGTGGAAGTGCGCCGGACGCAGCAGGGAAGCGAATGCAATGAACCATGAATCGTGGCGTTCGAGGGGCATCTGGGTGCCCCACATCTCGATTCTGAGATGTGGGATTGAGAGAGCGGCATAACGGGTGTTCGATACACATCCGGGTCTGTCGCCGCGGCGATCCGCGGCGGGTGCGACCTGGGGCACCCATAGAGGAATTTGTCATTGAGGCCCAGTTGGAAAGCTAGCTGGTCTCAAGACGTTTTTGGAGTCCGGAGCGCAGGTCAATGGCGTTTCACAACGAAAAATGAGCCAGGGTGGAAGTGCGCTAGGATCGAGCGGCCATCTCCCGTATAATCGTGTTTTCCTCTGGAATCGATTTTTGGCAGTGAGGGTGTGCATATTTTTCCCGCGAGTGTAGGGGGCTACCATGTCCCAAACCAACGGACCACGAGCGCGCGCTGTCCGTGGATTCGACAGTTTCGACGCCTCCGCCGGACTATCCAGGTCCTTGCGGCGGTACTGTTGTTTCTCGGCGTAGGCTTGAACGCCCGGGCCCAGTCCGACTCCCAATCCCCACTACAGAACGTGGCGCCCGCCAGCGAAGCCAGCACCCCGCAGGGCAGCATCATCAGCGAAATCCGCGTGATCGGCAATCGCAGAATTCCCAAGGAAACGATTCTCGCCCGTATTTTCTCGCACGTCGGCGATCCCTACGATTCCGCCACGGTGGAGCGTGACTTCAATTCTCTTTGGAACACGGGATATTTTGAGAATGTTCAGATCAACCGCGAGACGACGCCCAAAGGCATCATCCTGACGATCATCGTTCGCGAACGTCCGACCATTCGCGAGATCAATTACAAGGGGCTCAACTCGGTTTCGCAGTCCGATGTGCTGGATCGCTTCAAGAAGGCGAAGGTGCCGTTGACGGTCGACAGCCAGTACGACCCCACCAAGATCAAGCTGGCGGAAACCGTGCTGAAGGAACTGCTGGCCGAGCACGGACACCAGTTTGCGACCATCCATACGGTCATCAAGACGATCCCGCCGGCATCGGTCTCGGTGAATTTCAATATCAAGGAAGGCCCCACAGTCAAGGTGGGCCACATCAAGTTTGAAGGGAACAAGAACGTTTCCAGCCGAACGCTGCGGGCTTCCATGAAGAACCTGAAGCCGATCGGCATCCCGCATTCCATCATTCTGGAGAATCTGTTCGCCCGCACTTACGACGAAAGCAAGCTGGAGGAGGATACCGAGCGTGTGCGGCAGGCATACCGGGATCGTGGGTACTTCCGGGCCAGCGTGGAACAGCCGCTGACGCACATTCGCAACCAGGGTGGCCTGTACATCCCACTGATTCATTCACGGAAGGGGAAGTTGATCGACATCACCATCCCGGTGGAGGAAGGCGATCGATACCGTCTGGGTGGTATCACGTTCACTGGAAACAAGCGGGTGACCAACGTGCAAGCGCTGCGTGCGCTGTTCAAGCTGAAGGATGGGCAGATTTTCGACGCATCGCTGGTGGGCAAGGGTCTGGAGAACATGCGCAAGGCCTATGGGCAGTTGGGCTACATCAATTTCACCGCGGTCCCGACGCCTCGCATCGATGAGCCCAAGAAGCTGGTCTACCTGAACATCGACATCGATGAAGGAAAGCCGTACTACGTTTCACGGATTGAGTTCCGCGGCAACACGACGACACGCGACAGCGTCATCCGACGCGAATTGCTGCTGGAAGAGGGCCAGGTCTACAACAGCCATCTGTGGGAGATGAGTTTGTTGCGGTTGAACCAGCTGAGTTATTTCAATCCGCTGAAGGTGGACCAAGATTCTGAAACGCAGCAGGATGCGGATAACGGCACGGTGAATTTGCTGTTGAACGTGAAGGAAAAAGGCAAGAACTCCATCGGGCTGAATGGCGGCTTCAGCGGCTTGTCCGGCGCATTCCTCGGCTTGAACTATCAGACCAACAACTTTCTGGGACTTGGCGAATCGCTCACCTTGCAAGCAGCTATAGGCGACCTGCAGCGCAACATTACGTTTGGCATGACGATTCCGTATGTGAAGAACCATCCGCTCTCCCTGGGTTTCCAGGTGACCACGCAGAAGTCACAGTACAACGCATACAAGAATCCTCTTTCCTTGACCGGAAGGAGCCAGAATTTCGATACTGCACAGCAATCGTTCGTGCAGAATTATAACCAGACGAAAAGCGGCGTGAGCCTTTCGGCCAGCTATCCGATTCCGCGCACCTTCAAACGCATCGGCGCGACCTACAGCTTGGACCGTTCCAATGTCCAGGCGTTCAGTCCTGCGTCCACGAACCTGTTTCAGTATCTGAACTTCCGCCATGGAACGACCGGCAGAAGCGCGTTGAACGGGATCATCACCAGTCAGGTTTCGCTGAGCTACTCCTACAGCACCGTGGGAAATCCATACCGGCCGCGAAACGGGCAGAGCCTGAACTTCGTCTTGCAGGGGTCTGGCCTGGGAGGCAACGTCAGCTCCATCACTCCGCTGGTGGAATACAAGTTCTTCAAGCCGATTTCGAAGTTGCACTTCAATTCGGAAGGGCGCAACATTTTTGCGTACCGTATCCAGGCATCGTACATCCAGGGTATTGCCGGGTTGGTGGCGTCGCCCTTCGACCGCTTCTATGCAGGCGGTGAAAACGATATACGCGGCTTCGATGTTCGCTCCGCCACGCCGTATTCTTTCGTTCCCACCAAGGTGATGTACAACCTGACCAATCCCGACGGGAGTCTGGTCCCCAGAGATCCGACGAATCCGACTCTGGGTGCGGTGCAAGTTCCATTGCCGGTGTATTCCGTGGCTTCTGTCGGAGGCGACACCCAAGTCACGAACAATATTGAATACCGTATTCCGCTCGGCGGCCCGGTGGACTTCTCGTTCTACGTAGATTTCGGTATGGATATGGCGCTGAATCATAATCAGCTGCTGTTGAATCCGCAGGCCAAGGCGAACCTGGATGGCGCTTTGTACGGTTGCCCGGACCTGATCAACGGCACCTGTCAGGGCGGCGTTCCGTGGCCACAGCAGTTCCCCCGCCGGCTCGGGGCGATTGCTGGGACCAATATTCTTCCGCGCACCTCGGTGGGACCGCAGATTACCGCGATGCTGCCCATCATCAATGCGCCGGTTCGGCTCTATTTTGCTTTCAATCCAAACCGGTTGCACCAGAACGAGAATTCAAGCATCCTCTTTAACCGCACGTATTTCCCTGCGGGCGGGGCGGGAGAATTCACCTATCAGCAGGCGTTGGCAAACTACGGTGCGAAATATTTTCTGTGGGAGCCGCGCAAAACGCTTCGCGTCAGCGTCAGTACTTCGTTCTAAGACCGAGGAGCGTTGCCTGCAACTGTAGCAAGACGAGCCGCTGGCGTCTGCCGATGATGAAAGTTTCAACCCTTGCTCCGCCTGGACGGCGGGGTTCAAGTGGAAATAAAGGAGTTCTAAACAATTATGAATCGTTCCCTACTCACGGTTGCCGCACTGGCAGCAGCCATCACAGTCGGCGCAGCCGCGCAGACCAGCCGCCCTCCATCCGCACCCGCGCCGGCATCCGCAGTAGCGCCTACCGGGGCCACCAAAGTAGCGGTGATCGCATTTCAGCCGGCCGTGGTTTCTACCAACGAGGGTCGCGCAGCCATCGCGAAGCTTCAGCAAAAATTTGCGCCCAAGCAGGCGGAATTGAAGGCGATGGACGACCAGATCAACACGCTGAAAAAGGAGCTACAGGCCGATGGCACGACACTGAGTGCGACGGAGCGCGCCTCGCGCCAGCGTACCATCGACGACAAGCAAAAGACCCTGCAGCGGGAGGTCCAGGATGCTCAGTCGGATTACCAGCAGGCCCTCGGCGAAGCGTTCCAGGGACTGGCGCAGAAGTTTGGCGCTGTCTTGCAGGACTATGCAAAAACCAATGGATACGGTGTGGTGTTGGATGTGAGCTCGCAGCAAACCCCAGTGCTCTGGGCCAGCAAGGGCGCGGACATCAGCGAAGCCGTCATTGCGGAATACAACCAGAAGTCCGGTATCCCGGCAGCGCCAGCCACGGCTCCAACGCCTAGCGGCACAACCGCGACCCATCATCACAGCACGACCACATCTCACTAGAAGCTGTCTCATAAACACGAAATCGCTCGATACGTCGGTTGTGAGACCCGCAATCAAAGCGGGTCTCAGGTAGTTGGCCAAAGTCGCCACGCCATATTTGAGGCAGCTTCTTGAGTTGTGTAAATTGCCGATCAATAGGGATCGGCGGTTTGCGCGAGGATGGATTTGGCCTCAACGAAAGCGGGCGGTTTCAGCCGAGTACCGACGAACCGCCTATTTGCTTGTCTCGGTCGTGCTATTCCTGGACTTTCCGGGAAATGCATTGCGGGCTGGCATGCGGGGGAATACGCGCGCGATAGATTTTGCAGGAGATGCGCAGACCCCTTCGATGAGCACTTCGT
>JAJZDO010000977.1 GCA_021805955.1 Acidobacteriota bacterium | reverse complement strand
CAGGTCGAACTCATCCCAGGTCGCGCCAATCAGTTCGCCTGTGCGAACGAAAGTGAGCGCCAGCAGTTCAAGCGCAAGCCGCACTTGGCTGCTGCCCAGCCGGTCATATCCGGCAATGGCCCGCATCAGTTCCGGCAATTCCTCTGGCCGTACGGCGGCCTGATTTTTTTTCTTGTGCGGTGCCAGAGCGCCGTACAGGTCTTTCGACAGATCGCGGCTGCATCGGCCCGTCGCGATAGCGTAGCGGAACACCTGCCCGCAGACCTGCAAGAGACGGTGCGCCAGATCATGGGAACCGCGCGATTCAATTTTGCGCAGCGCCGCAAGCAATTCCGGCGCTTCCATCTCGGCAATGGGCCGCTTGCCTAAAGCAGGGAAGATGTTCGCTTCCAGACGGCGTTGCACATCGCGCGTGTGGGACGCGCTCCATTGGTGGACATGCTTGCCATACCATTCCTTCGCAACCGCCTCGAAGGAACCTTCAGCGGCCATCATTCGGGCATGTTTCTCGGCCTTCCGCGCAACGGCTGGGTCTAATCCATCGGCCAACTGACGCTGCATCTTGACGCGCCGCGAACGGGCCTGATTCAACGTGACCTGCGGGTAGACACCCAGAGCCGATAGCTTTTCCTTCCCTTCAATCCAATAGCGCATTCGCCAGTATTTGCTTCCGTTGGGGAATACCCAGAGATACAGTCCCACTCCGTCATGCAGCTTCAAAACGGACTGTCCTTTGGGACACTTGGCTTGCCTTAGCTTCACATCTGTCAACAGGTTGGAAGGCATATCGTGGTATCACCGTGGTATAAGTTTTAGACCTGTGCCGTGGTAGAAACTTCGTACCACGATTTTGTACCACGGTTAGAAGTCGGATGCAAGCGAACGTCACTGGATGGCATGAGACGCTAATACGCTGGAATTGCGAAGATTTTTGAGGTTTTCTGGATTTTCTGGGATGGTATTGGAAGTGGAATTGGCGGAGAGAGTGGGATTCGAACCCACGTTACCTTGCGGTAAACACGCTTTCCAAGCGTGCGCCTTCAGCCACTCGGCCATCTCTCCAGCACGCTGCTCCAACTTTTGAATCTATCACACCATGACATCGCCTTCGAAGCGCTACAGTAGCATCAAACTGACAAAGGCCGCAGTCTCACCGCCGCGCCGTTGACCGCGCATTCGTGTGTGGGTTCTCGCGGGTGTATCGCATCCGCCACGCAAGACAGGCCCCTTTTCAGGTACTTTGGAATGCAGGGGGCGATTGCAATCGCCGCCGCGGCCGATACATACCCGCCCCATGCATGTTGGGCAGTTCATGGCCGATCGAGATGGAGGAATTTGCGTGTACCGTTTTCGCACTGCGTACCCTTTTCAGACTTGGATGATAGCTGCATTGGCTGGCGTATTCCTTTTACCTGCATGCGCAGTGTCGGCCGCCCCTCGCAATCGCGCACAGACCTATACCGATCCGGATGCCTATGCTGTCTACTCCGCAGTGCTGCCGCAGATGTGGCCGTGGGTGCAACTGGATGCCATGAACCTGGTGGTCCGCGTGGAAACCAAGGCGCATGTCGTTTGCGTCGCGCCGGAAAAGCCGACGGACAGCGTTGCCTCAAGCGGTCCGAATTCGAACGGCGGCGCAACCGACCCACCCGCTCCGGAGGCCTCCGATCACGATGGAACGGCCTCCGCTATTGCGCAGTACAACTTGGTCAATCGGCATACCTGGATTCTGGAACGAAAACTGCACATTGCGCGCGCCTACAGTTTGATCGGTGCCGGGGAACTGGAAGACATAGCCCACCATGAGATCGGCGCTTGGGACCTCTTCTTTGAGCGGCACGGTGATTCTGGAGGCTGGATACAGTTTTCCGCCGTCGGCTTCAGCCCGGACAAGAAGACTGCAGTGGTTTACGCGGAGTATGCCTGTGGCCAACAGTGCGGCGGGGGCGCCTTATACCGGTTGCATAAGAAAGGCGCTCAGTGGGTAGTGGCAGAGCCGCCTGTCAACTCCTGCAGTGACAAAAGAAGCGACCGCCAAATGACAGGCATGTAAGGAATTGTGCAACGAACCGGTGACCCGCTACGTCTAAAGGTCAGCCAGGATCTGCGATCTTATTGAAAACTGGGCCACATAATCCATAAAGGCTGCATTTATACTTATCCATATGCCTAAATACTCGGTGGTCGTTCCGTACCATAACGAAGAAGAGAACGTGACTGCAATGTATGACGCGCTGAAGGCCGTCATGGAGCAGGTGGGCGACCCATTCGAGTTGATCTTTGTGGACGATGGTTCCTCGGACCGCACTTATCGCCTGCTGGAAGAGATCACTGCGGTGGACAGCCGCGTGACGGTAGTGAAGCTTCGCCGTAACTTCGGTCAAACCAGCGCGCTGGCTGCGGGCTTCGACCACGCGCAGGGCGATTTTATCCTGGCCATGGACGGCGACCTGCAACATGATCCAACCGAGATCCCGAACTTTCTGGCCAAACTGGAAGAAGGGTACGACGTGGTCAGCGGCTGGCGCAAGGAACGGATCGACAATTTTGTCATGCGCCGTTTTCCCTCCCGTTGCGCGAATTGGCTTATGGCCAAGCTTTCGGGCGTCGATATCCACGACTTCGGCACCACTTATAAGGCGTACCGTAGGGAAGTCATCCACAACATTCCGCTCTACGGCGAAATGCACCGGTTTATTCCCGCCCTGGCCTCCTGGTATGGCGCTTCAATCTGCGAGATTCCTATCCGCAACGTGAACCGCGAGCGGGGAAAATCGCACTACGGAATCTCCCGCACCTTCCGCGTCTTCTTTGACCTGATGACGATCCGCTTTTTGTTGAAGTATATGTCGCGCCCCATGCACTTCTTCGGTTCGCTGGGGGCCACCGGAATGTTCGGCGGCCTGGCTTTGTCTGCCTGGCTGTTGGTGCTGAAAGTTTTTACCCATCAACATGTGATGGACCAGCACGGGCCGTTGTTCGTGGTTGCCGGCGTCTTGATCCTGGCCGGAATTCAACTGCTGGCGATCGGCTTGATCGGCGAACTCCAGGTACGCCATTTTTACCAGAGCCAGTATCGCGCGCCCTATACGGTGGACCGAGTGGTCCGTCTGCGCAGCCCGGAAGAGCCCAGTATGCTGTCCGAAGGCTGAGCCGTCACTACCCTCGCTCCCCCTCACTCCTTGACCCAAATCGTGGAAGGCTACGCTCGATGACGATGATGAAAGCTATTCAGGTGGCCCAGGTTGGCGGTCCGGAGGCTTTACACTATACCGACGTCAATCGTCCCGAACCGGCTGCGCATCAAGTCCTCGTTCAAGTGCGCGCCATCGGCGTCAACTTCGTGGATATTTACTATCGGGAAGGCGTCTATCCGGCCTCGCTGCCGCTCATCATTGGGCAGGAAGGTGCTGGGACCATCGTCGATCTTGGCGAGGGCGTGGAGGGTTTTCAGGTAGGCGACAATGTTGCCTGGTGCATGTACCTGGGTGCCTACGCAGAATTTGCCGTAGTGCCGGAAGCCCATCTGGTTCACATCCCGCCGAATATTTTCTATGAGCAGGCGGCCGCCATTTTGTTGCAGGGCATGACCGCGCAGTACCTGACATCCGACACCTTTCCGCTGGAAAAGGGAGATGTGGCCCTGGTCCATGCTGGAGCGGGAGGTGTAGGGCTGTTGCTGACCCAGATGGCCGTGCAGCGGGGTGCGCATGTCATTACGACGGTCTCCAGCGACGAGAAGGCAGCCCTGTCCCGGTCTGTCGGCGCGCAGGACGTGGTCCTTTACAGCCATCAGGACTTTGAGGCGGAAGTGAAGGCCATTACGGATGGCCGTGGCGTGGATGTCGTCTACGATTCTGTCGGCAAGTCTACTTTCGAGCGGTCACTGCGATGTCTGCGACCGCGCGGCACGATGGTCCTCTACGGTGCGTCCAGCGGCGCTGTCCCGCCGGTCGATCCCATTCATCTGTCGTTGATGGGGTCGCTCTTTCTCACTCGCCCCAGCCTCTCCCACTACACGCTCACCCGCGGCGAGCTCGATGCCCGTTCGAAGGATGTTTTTGAGCGCCTGGAGCAAGGCAGTCTGCAGCTTCACATCCAGCAGACGTTTCCGCTTGCGGAAGCCGCCAAGGCTCACGAAGAACTTCAGGCGCGGCGGACGACCGGTAAAATAGTCCTGCTCCCCTAAAACGAACGGCTGGATGCAACCCTAGAATTGCGCGCTCCTGCGTCATTTCCATCGCAACAGTCTTTTCTCGCATATCCCGCCTATTTTCGTTATCCACAAAAATTCATTGATTTACACAACTCAGGTCAAATCCGGAGATGAGAAAATTCATGCTTCCGTAACCATAAAAAAGCCGGTGGAAAGCTACTGTCGTTCATAGCAGAACACTTTCTATGCAGGGAGCAGACCTATTTCAAAGTGTCGGCCTCCTGGCGGTCATTCTTTTTTGGAAGGACAAGCGTTCCATGAAACGCAATCCGTTACTGATTCTTCTTCTATTGGCCAGTTCGCTTTGCTTCCCATCCTACGTGCGAGGGCAACAGACCCTGGGCGCTATCGCCGGCTCCGCCACGGACAGCGCGGGCGCAATCCTGCCCGGCGTGCAAGTCCAGCTATTGAGCGAGAAAAACGGGTTCACTCGGGTCACTCGTACCAACAAAAACGGCGAATACCAATTCCTCAACCTGCCTGTTGGCCCGTATACATTGACGTTCACTCTGGACGGTTTTGACCGCGCGAAATTTCCGGGCATTCCTGTCAATGAGAACCGCACCACCACTCTGGCCGCGCCGCTCAAGCCCGGTTCGGTCTCTACTTCTGTGACGGTGAATGAACATCCCATGCTGAATGCCGTGGACACAACCAACGGCTATACGCTGAATCAGCACATGATCCAAACGCTCCCCTTGGCGACTGGCAGCTTTACCCAACTGGCGGTCCTCGCCCCCGGCGTGAACGCCGAATTTCTGGCCGGTACAGGCACCAATGCCGGACTGGGCAACCAGCCGATCTGGGCCAATGGCCAGCGCGACACCAGCAATACCTACAGCCTGAACGGCGTGGACATCACCAATCTCTTCAACGGAAAAACCACCAGCCAATCGGTGTCGCAGCGCTTGAATTTCAACATCGGCGAAGGAGCGAACGTGGGCGGCAGTGTCAGTACCAGCACTTCAGCCTACGGCTCTTCCGGCCAGAGCCTCGCCAGCCCGCCGCCGGAGTTTACCCAGCAACTTACCGTCAACGTCTCCAGCTACGGCGCGGACCAGGGAACGACCAGTGGCGCGCATATTGACGTGAACACCGTTTCCGGCACCAACCAGTGGCATGGTCAGGCGTGGGGAACGCGCGGCACAAACTGGCTGAATGCCGCGCCGTTCTTCTACAAAAGCGCGGCTTACAACATACCTCATAACGAGCAGAATCCGGAACTGCATCGATTTATGGGCGGCGCCACCGCGGGCGGCCCGCTCATTAAGGACAAGCTTTTCCTCTTCGGCGGCTATCAGGCGCAGCGGGTCAGCGATCAGTCCACGGGGTTGTCTCAGCTTTATGTCCCAACCGCGCTGACCAACGACCGCAGCCTTACCGGGATACAGGCTGCCTGCAACAGCTTTTTCTCCAATGGCGCGGCAAACACCTGTCCCACCCCATCCCAATACGACCCCGCCGCCGTCACGCTGCTGCAGGCCAAGCTGCCCAACGGGCAATACTTGATTCCATCCGCGGCTCCCGGTGTCGTTGCTGGCCAGGCGAATGCTTCGCTGATTCAGACTTCCCGCTTCGACGCCGATCAGGTAACGGGTGACCTGGATTACGACGCGACTCCGACCGACCCGCGTCTCTCTCAAGTATTACTACCAGCACGATCCGGCTTTCAGCCCCTTCAGCAGTACCGGCCAGACGGAAGGATTTCCTGAGTCGGAGGACAGCGGCGCGCAGGTCGGCGCGCTGCAAAATAACATCGTAATCGGCCCCAGATTTACATGGGAACAGCGGATGGGCTTTTCCCGGCAGAAGGTCTATAGCTACTTCGCGCCGGAGTTGGGTCTGGCGCAAAGCGGTATCACGATCGGCAACGGTTACAACTCTTTTCCTGGAATTGCGATTTCGGAGTTTCAGAACAGCAGCGTTGCCGGCGGAGTGGGGATGGGGCCGACCTCGAATTTCGTGAACGCAGGCTACTTTCAGAACCGGTTCGCGCCATCCACCAGCGCCATCCTGTCCTTGGGGAAGCACAATCTTTCCA
>JAJZDO010000534.1 GCA_021805955.1 Acidobacteriota bacterium | reverse complement strand
GGGTGGAATCAGTTACCGTCCGACGATCCAGTTCGACCTGGGAGCGTCCGCCAAGAACATTCGAATGCTCTATCCGCAGGGACTGCGTGAGGAGTTGAGCGCAGACTTAAGATTGGCAGGCAACGAGAAGAATGCGCTGCTTGGAGGTGCGGTCAAGGTGGCCGATGTTTCGTTTACGCCAGCGTTCGACCTTACAAGCTTTATCGGAGGGCTTTCCAGCGGAGTCGCTCCGCCGCCGACGCCGGGGTTCAGCCAAAACCTCCATCTAAATTTGGCCGTGAATTCAACAAGTGGAGTGAGCCTGGTAAGCAGAACATTGAGTCTGAATGGCACGGCCAACCTGCAGGTGCGCGGCACGGCAGCCGAGCCGGTTATCCTGGGCCGCATCAACTTGAACGATGGCGATGTGATTTTCAACGGCAACCGCTTCGTGCTCAGCGGTGGCACCGTGGCATTCGTCAATCCAACGGAGACCCAACCTGTCGTCAATCTAACCTTGAACACGACCATACAGCAGTACAACATCCATCTACGGTTTAACGGGCCAGTGGACCAGTTACGCACCAACTACGCTTCTGACCCATCGTTGCCCTCCGCCGACATTATCAATTTGCTGGCTTTCGGACAAACTACGGAGGCGAATGCAGCCAATGCGGCCGCGCCTGCCGACCAGGCTGCCGAGGGCCTGCTTGCTTCCCAGGTAAGCAGCCAGATCACCAACCGTGTTTCCAAGGTTGCCGGTATCTCTCAACTATCCATCAATCCAGTGCTTGCGGGAGGCAGCACACAAGGGCCGGCCGGTGCCATCGTGACTGTGCAGCAACGTGTAACGGGAAATTTCTTCGTAACCTACTCCACCAATGTGGCCACAACCCAGGACCAGATCATCATGGGCCAATACCAGTTGTCTCCGAAGGTCGCAGTTACTGGAACACGCGACCAGAATGGTGGGTTTGCATTCGATACTATTTTCAAAAAGAGCTGGTAAGTTGCGTGCATTGCCATTACAGGGGCCAGTTACTTGTCCCCAGGTCCATTTTGCTGCTGAACAATTGCACCTTCCCCAGGGAACGGCCATTGCGTGTTGAGGAGAAGTTCCTTTTCGCGGGTCTGTTTCGGGACCAGATTGATCTTCAGGTTCTCGTAAAAATGCACCCCTGTTTTTCCTGCCGTTGCTAAGTCCACATCTCCATCGCCATCCAAATCCTGTGCGATGAACTGCGTGCCGGCCCCGGCCGTTCCGTTGACGGAGATCGCATAGCGGGTAAATTGGCCTTTATTGCGGTCTATTTTGTAGTAATAGACAACCAGTGGATCATAGGAGCCGGGATCGTGGCCGGAGTGTCCACGGTAGCGCTTGCCAGTCAACAACTCCGGCAAACCATCGCCGTCGATGTCGGCCAGCTTCAACGCATGTATTTGGGAGTAGGACTCATCGATCGCGTGCTTCACCCAGTGGCGGTCATTTCCACTGCCTTGTTGCTCCAGCCAATAAAGGCCGTAGCTATGTCCCTCGCCATAAATAATGTCAAGCTTGCCGTCGTTATTCACGTCATAACCTAGAATTGGGAATCCTGTATCGCCTAACTGCCAGTCTCCATGCCACTCCCATTTGTCGCGATCGGCGTCAATGTTCTTGAACCAGCCGTATGGAGTCAGGATGTCCGCTTTGCCGTCTCCGTCCACGTCCGCCACGCCGACGCCGTGTCCGTCCTGGCTTTTATCTCCCACATGGTGCACTTTGGGAGTCTTGCCGGAGAAGTCGATCCATAGCAGGCCAGAGTGGTTGTAGTGCGCCAGAATCAAGTCTGGTTGGCCATCGCCATTGATGTCGGCCATCGTGCCGCCTTCCGTATCGTAGCTATCGGCAATTTTATGTCCTTGCCACATAACGCCGGGGCGCTTTGGATTCTGGTACCACCACACGCCGTTCAGCATCCATCCCACCGTGACCACATCGGGCGCGCCGTCGTGATTCACGTCGACGGTCCACTCGCAGCTATCGGAGACGAATTCCCCAAGCATGCCAACGGTACGGTATTGATGGCGTGTCCATGGGCCTCCGTTCGGGCCAGGATTCTCGTACCAATACGCGCCGCTGACCAGGTCTGGGCGGCCATCGCCATTCATGTCCAGTGTGGTGATGCCTTCAGCGTGGTCGGTTCCCAATTGGTGCACTAGAAACGTCGTTTGCGGCACACCATAAGGCCCATTGCCGGGGGTGGTGCGTCGTGTGTTTTGCGCGCCAGCGAGGGAGATACAGCCTACAGTGGCGAGCGTTAGGACCAAATTTCGCAAACAAGTTTTAGGCGGCATTTTATTCTCCCAGTCACACTGTGCAGATCGATCCGGTCCGCATTGCACATTCGATTATGATAGCCCCGGTTCTCGCGAACCGCTTCCAGGATTCTTGCCCCGCGGAACGGTTTCGGATAAGGTTGATGCTTCCTGCGAATCTACGTAGCGGGCGGTGCTGCAGGGAATCGGCGCAAAGACGTCCAGGTTGTAGCTTTTGTGCTCGTATAGAGTGCAGTTGACGCGAAGGTGTTTACCAATCGAGAGGGGTCACGATGAACATGTTGGATCGGAGAAGTTTTCTCAAGACAGTTGGTATGGCGACTGCCGAAACCCTAATTGCACCGAATATGCACATGCTGGCGGAGATGCAAACTGAAACGGCAAAGCCGATCGCGGCGAACGACCACCTTCAGATCGCGCTGATCGGCGCAGGCGGCCAGGGCCAGGGCGACACCAAAGTGGCCTTGCAGGTGCCGGGAGTGAAGCTCGTTGCGGTCGCCGACTGTTACGATGGCCGCCTGGAACACAGCAAAGAACTGTGGGGCGCGGATGTTTTTACCACGCGGGACTACCGCGAAATACTTGCGCGCAAGGACATCGACGCGGTCATCGTCGCCACGCCCGACCTTTGGCACAAGCAGGCGTCGGTCGATGCCATGCGGGCCGGCAAGGACGTGTACTGCGAAAAGCCGATGATCCATCTGTATTCCGACGGGCCGGAGATGATCGAAGCGCAGCGCGCCACCGGCAGAATTCTGCAGATCGGCAGCCAGCGTGTCAGCTCCGTGATCTATGCAAAGGCGAAGGAACTGCTCGCCGCCGGCGCAATCGGCAAACTGAACATGGTGACGGCGTGGTGGGACCGCAACTCCGCGATCGGTGCCTGGGATTACACCATCCCATTGGACGCATCGACGGAAACCTGCGATTGGCCGCGGTTCCTGGGCACCGCGCCGAAAATTCCCTTCAGCGCGGAACAGTTTTTTCAATGGCGCAAGTGGAAGGCCTATGGCAGCGGCGTTGCGGGCGATCTGTTTGTCCACCTGTTCAGCGGCACCCATTTTGTGACTGGGGCGCATGGGCCTACCCGCGCAATGGCGACTGGCGGATTGCGCTACTGGAAGGACGGACGCAATGTGCCGGACGTGATGCTGGCGCTCTTCGATTATCCCCAGGGCTTCAACCTAAGCCTGCGCGTGAATTTTGTGGATGGTGGCGCGGAGAGTGAAGGGCTGATTTTTACCGGCTCTGAGGGCACAATGGAAATCGGCGGCAACGCGGTGAGTGTGACACGCGTTCCGCACGAAAAGGCGCCCGGCTATACGATTGCCACATTCACCAATGCCATGCAGAAGCAAATTCTTGAGCAGTATCGCCAGAAATATCCGGTGCCGCATCCCCTGGGAGCGCCACCGCTAGGGTATGAGAAATATGTTGCCGCGCACGGCTACAGCGACAGCTACAGCCACTTCACTAATTTTTTCAGCTCCGTACGGACGCGTAAGCCCGTGGTGGAAGATGCTGTGTTCGGATTTCGCGCCGCAGGAGCGGCCCTGCTGAGCAATCGCAGCTACGACCGGGACACGATCGTCCACTGGGACCCTGAACAAATGAAGCTGGTATAGCCGGATATCCCATAAAGCAGGGTTGACGCTGGACGAGTGGATCAGTTCAGAATGGGCAGCAGCGAACTGCGCCCAGCCAGGAACAGGACGCCCATGACAAGGCTGTAAATCGCAGTCAGGGCGGAGACCGCGCGCAAAATACTGGGCCGGTGCCGTGAGACGCCAAACAGCCCCGCCGCCGATGCCGTCATCAATGCATTCATCGTCAACAGGCCGGCCAGGAAGACCCCCAGGCCCAACATGCCGAGCACTGCGCCGCCCAGGTTCGCCGCCAGCAGAAAGATCGTCAACTGGCTCGGTGTTTCCGCGCCCAGTCCGTGGATAACGCCAATAACGAATACCGAGCGTCCATCGAAGTTGCTGGGCGGTTCATACGTTCCATCTGCTGCGCCATCTTCGCGCCGCCGGAGTGCAAGCCGCGCGCGATGGTAGCCCTCATGCAGCAGTCTGTATCGACTTTTTGGCATCGTGTCTTCGGGCCGGAACACCAGGGTGCCCAGCACGTAGATTCCAAGGAGAAGCAGTGTCAAGCCGACCAGCCGCTCGGCCCATCTGTCGATGCCCGCAGGCAGGCTGATGCCCAGCAGAATCACGATGGAACCAAGGCCGGCAACGGTAAGCGCGTGGCCCAGCGCGTAAACCATGCCTAGCTTCATCGCGGCGCGCTTGGAAGACTGCACGCTCACCACATCTGTGATCGCGGCAATGTGGTCGTAGTCGAAGCCGTGGCGAAAGCCCAGCACGGCTGCTGTGGTCAGTGCGGCGATGAGTGTGATGTGCGTCGTCACAGGCTGTTCTGCAGCGCCGCCGCGCGCGAGGTTTCCATCTGCGCCTGCAGGAACGCAATGGCCTCATCTATCCCTTGACCGGTCTTTGAGGAAACTTCCAGCACCTGCATACCGGGACGAACGCTCTGGATGTTCCGGCGCGCCGCAGCCATATCGAAGTCGGCAGCGGCTGCCAGGTCCATCTTGGCAATTACGGCAACATCGGCACCGTTGAAGATGGTGGGATATTTCAGCGGCTTATCTTCACCCTCTGTCGTCGAGAGCAGCACCACGCGCAACTCTTCGCCCAGGTCGTAGCTGGAAGGGCATACCAGATTGCCGACATTCTCAATAAATAGAAAATCCAGTTTGCCAAGGTCCCATGGCTCCAGCGCTCTTTCCACCATTTGGGCGTCAAGATGGCAAATCGTCCCCGTGGTGATCTGCTTCACCTGAGGCGTGGCGCGTCGCAGGCGCGCAGCGTCATTCTCCGTTGCCAAATCTCCCACCAGTGCCGCGACGCGGTGGCTTGTACTCAAGCGCCCAAGCAGTTTCTCCAGAAAAGCGGTTTTTCCGGAACCGGGGCTGGAGACCAGGCTGATGACATACACGCCGTTGCGGCGAAACCGGTCGCGGAGTTCGCGGGCCAGCAGATCGTTCTGCTTCAAAACCTTGGCGCGGACCTCAATCAGGCGGGGCGATGTGCTCATGCGGCAATCTCCAAAGCGGCAACTTCCAGTTCGCGGCCGCGAAGTATTTTCTGGGCCGGCGTGTGGCATTGCGGGCAGTCGATTTCATGGATGGATTCGGGAGCGCGTTCCGTTTTGCAGGTCTCGCAATAGATCCACAACGGCACCGTCTCTATCACCAGCCTGGTCCCCGCCAGGAACGTGCCTTCGCAGGCAATCTCGTAGGAGAAAGCGAGCGCATCCTTATCGACGCCGGCCAGAACACCGAGCCTCAAATGCACCGCCTCCACTTGAAGGCCGCCGCGACTCTCGCACTCTTCTACGATCCGTTCCACCATGCTGACCGCAATGGAGAGTTCGTGCATAATCACCTGGACGCCGCACCGGGCGGTTGAATTGCATTACATCGAGCGCAGTCTCATATAACGCTTGATGTCGGGCGCAACCATCGCCACTCCCGCAATCACAATCGCGCCAATGATTCCGCACACAACTTTCAATACCATATCGTCACCTCGTTTGAAGCCCTTCATTTTGAAATTCTTCATGCGGTACACATCTCCCTTGCGGCAAGGATACGCTCCACAAGGCCCTCCACCATTTCGACGGCCTCTCCAATGGAAGACTGCGCCGTTTCCGACAGTCCCATCCTGCCTTCCAGTTCGTCGCCGAAGTCCGCAGGTTCACACCCGGCCACATAGACACGCGCGCCGATCTCACCCATGGACAATGCAAGCTGCAGGACGCGAACCTGGTCCATGCCGTGCGGATCGATCGTCGTCTCCGTAGGTTGCGCGGACTTCATACCGCTCACATCCGGCTCCATGATAAAGAGTGTGCCGGGCGCCTCGCCACGCGACAGCGCATCCACAATGATCA
>JAJZDO010000460.1 GCA_021805955.1 Acidobacteriota bacterium | reverse complement strand
TGCTCCGCTTTCGTTGTTCAGGACCTGCGTCTCTTGACAAGCAGGTCCGCCATCTACGTAAGGATTTTCTCGCACTTCCTGAGAATCTCTTAAATCATCGGAGGATTGCCAGAAAATCATTTATTCCGAGGATGTCCGTCAAACGCCCTGGAGTTGGTGGATTTGCCCATCTAGTGGTATACGGTTTGCCGGTGCGCTCATAAACAAAGATGGCGGCGAATTGATGCTGCCAAAGCGTTCTGGCATCTGTCGCCGGGGGGGAGCCGACTGCCAGCGATAGCGAAGAAACCATTCGCGGCATTTATTCTCTATATCTGTAGCGTAAGCTGCAGAATGTTCGGGGAACGGATGCTTTGAGAACTCGGCTGCAAGGAATCATTTGGGTGGCGGCGATGCTGGCCGCGGGCATGGGTGTGGGGCAGACCGCGCGCCCTGCAGCCCCTTCCGCGCTGGTTCCTGCCCATTTTGAGGATGTGACCGCTGCGGCGGGTGTGCACTTTATGCACCGCGCCGCGCATACACCGCATAAATACCTGATTGAGACGATGGGATCGGGTGTCGCCTTGCTGGACTACAACAACGATGGCCGTCTGGATATCTTTGCCGTAAATGGCGCACCGATCATTGCGCCCATGGCCAAAGGCTCCATCCCTCAGAAGACAGGGCCCGAATATTGGAACCGGCTCTTTCGCAACAATGGGGACGGGACCTTCACGGATGTAACAGAAACGTCCGGGCTTGCAGGCGCCGGGTATGGCATGGGCGTTGCTGTCGGGGATTTTGATAACGACGGATTCGCAGATATCTATGTAACCGCCTACGGAGCAAATCGTCTCTATCGCAACAACGGGAATGGGACATTCACCGATGTGACGCAGCAGGCTGGTGTCGGGGGCGCA
This sequence comes from Acidobacteriota bacterium, assembly GCA_021805955.1. The sequence continues at coordinate 5,372 of JAJZDO010000460.1, read as the reverse complement.
GGCTGGTCCACATCCGCGGCGTGGGTAGATCTGGATAACGATGGGTATCTCGATCTCGTTGTGCTTCGATACGTCCAATGGGACTGGAACGACGTGTGGTGCGGTGAAAGGAGGCCAGGATATCGGGCCTACTGCCATCCTGATCTATTTCGCCCCTTATCCATGCTGGTTTACCACAATAATGGCAACGGAACTTTTACGGAAGAAGCGCAACGGATCGGTCTCGGCAAACCTGGTAAGGGGCTGGGAATCGCGATTGCTGATTATGACCGGGACGGCCATATCGATCTTTTCGTCGCCAATGATTCCATGGAGGAATTCCTCTACCACAACCAGGGGGATGGAACATTCCATGAAGTAGGTTTGGAGACCGAAGTTGCGGTGGATAACGATGGGAGCACCTATGCCGGCATGGGAGTAGATTTTGCCGACTATAACAACGACGGATGGCCTGATTTAATCGATACTGATCTAGCCAACCAGAAATATGCTCTCTACCGGAATAATAAGGATGGGACCTTCAGCTATGCCAGTTATCCGACGGGTATTGCAGGCATGACGATCTTTGATTCTGGCTGGGGAGTGCGGTTTGCAGACTATGACAATGATGGATGGAAGGATATCCTGGCCGCGCAAGGCCATGACCTGGACAATGTGGAATTGACCTCACCGCAGGTTCACTATCGCGAGCACTTTATGACCGCTCGCAATATTGAGGGGAAGACGTTCGTTGACGTTGGACCCGTCTCAGGTGCGCTATATCAGCAACGCTGGGTAGGTCGAGGGCTGGCAACCGGCGATATCAATAACGATGGCCGGATCGACGCTGTAGTGTCAGAGAATGGTGGTCCTCTGCACATCTTGATGAACCGTACATCGACGGCCAATCACTGGCTGGGAGTCCGGCTGATTGGGCATGTGAGCAACAGGGATGGCATCGGAGCCGTTGTCAAGATCACAACGGTTGCAGGATCCCAATGGCAGACTGTAACGACGGCATCCAGCTATCTCTCTTCGAGCGACCCACGGTTACTCTTCGGTCTGGGGAAAGCAACCAGTGCTTCTACGCTTACGATTCGCTGGCCCAGTGGCACCATTCAGACGCTGCGAAATATTCCAGCCGATCAATACCTTACTGTGGATGAGACGGTCACGGGCAAGAAGCGCTGGTAGAGAGCAGCGCCTATCCTGCCAAAACTGCTTTCCATAAAACGTGAAGAAGACCTTATTTCCTATCTCCCAACGCAGGCGCCCTGCACTGTGAAGCGGGACCTCGCGAATTGACTGCTGCCCGATCAAACCACCGGCTGGCGGCTGACTTTGGCGACGCAACCGCGGCGTGGGGTGCGCCCGATGCAACACACTTTGTTTCACGCACCGCAATCTATTTGGAGCCAGTGGCCAGAGGGTGCAGCCCGGTTCCGTGCATCTCAAATAGCAGGGCCTCGCGATGGGTGCGGCCCACCCCCAAAGAATCAGGAGCCATCGATGAGCACGAGAGCAGCCCAGGAACCAGTGTTGCAAGATCCCACAACAAAATACCCGCAACCGCCATTCAAGCGTCAACTGCAAGCGTGGCCGGGCCTGGCCAGCAAGATGGATCCCCGTCCGGACCACGGAGAACACAGCTACAAGGGCTCAGGCCGCCTGGCAGGCCGCAAGGCGCTCATCACCGGCGGAGACTCCGGCATGGGGCGCGCTGCCGCAATCGCTTATGCGCGTGAGGGCGCCGACGTCGCTATCAATTATTTGTCCGCGGAAGAACCGGATGCTGAGGAGGTCATTGCGCTTATCCAGGAAGCAGGCCGGACAGCTGTCGCTATTCCCGGCGATCTGCGCCAGGAAGCATTCTGCAAGGAAATGGTGGAACGCGCCGTGCGGGAACTCGGCGGTCTTGACATTGTTGTCTGCAATGCTGGCCGTCAGCAATCCCATGCCTCCATCCTGGATATCTCATCAGAAGATTTCGATGCGACGATGAAGACAAATATTTACGCGCCATTCTGGATCATCAAGGCCGCATTGCCGCATCTCAAGCCGGGATCGGCAATCATCGGCACCACGTCCGAGCAAGCGTATGATCCGTCGCCCGATCTGTACGACTATGCGCAGACCAAGGCGGCCACCACTAATTATGTGAAATCGCTTGCCAAGCAGCTGGGTTCAAAAGGAATTCGAGTCAATGGTGTTGCACCGGGGCCGATATGGACACCGCTGCAGGCCAGCGGCGGCGCTACACAGGAGAAGCTCGAAAATTTCGGCGGCCAAACAGCCCTGGGCCGCCCCGGCCAACCGGCCGAGTTGGCTTCGATCTACGTACAGCTTGCGATGGAAAGCGCCAGCTACGCAACGGGACAGGTATATGGATCGGCCGGCGGCACCGGACAGCCGTAGCGACAGTTAGCGCTTTTGCGCTTGGGAGCGGAAGCTGCTTGCATAGTGTGAATCGGGTGCCCGCTCCAACGCCTTTCGATCCCATCCGGAAAGACCGGCACCGGCCTCATAGGTCGATTGCAAAAACTCAGCGAGCGCTGCATCCGGGTCTGCTTCCCGTCGCATTGCTTCATAGTCAAACAGGAACTCTCCCAGATCTGGATTGAAGGCGGCGGTAGAGGGACGAATACTTGCTTGCGAAAGCGCCGCAGGCTGCGGGACAGTGTAGGCATAAAACGCTGCCTTGCCATAGCCGCCATTTCCCGGCCAGAATCCGGCGCTAATCACCTCTTCGGAATAGGCTTCCTGCATAACTGCGTCCGCGCCCGGTCGCGCTGGTGCAGGGCGGCCGGAAAAGCGAGATACCGCCAGATCAAAACTGCCCCAGAAGAAATGCACCGGGCTAATTTTCCCGACAAAGTTTGAAGAGAACTGCTGAAAGGTTCGCTCGGCTGACAGGAGAACCCGCCAGAAGCGATGTGCCGCCTCGCGGTCATAGGATCGATGCTCGGTATCTTCCGCGAAAGGAATGGGTTGCTGGACTTCGACCGGCACGGGATGGATCGGAACCGTCAACTTCAGCGCCTCCATGCTGGCCTGAAATTCTTCGTAGAAATCCCGTACAGTCTGCGCGCGCAACGGAGTTGTTCGTGCTGCGCCATTGCTCAGCCGGAACTGAAGTGTGTGGCTGACAAAGTCAAATTCGATGTCGAGGTACTCATCGCCGGCAGGCATGGCAGAAGTCGTCAGCCCGCGTGCGCTCACATACAGGGGTGCATTCCACCAGTGCTGCTGCATGGGTGCTAGGGCCAGCCGAACCTTGCCAACAATCTGCGTCCACATGTGCAGGGTGTCGGCTGTGGGCTGCCAGTCCTGCCAACGCAGTTCGGGCCAGCGGGTCAACGGGGATTCGGTCGCATCCATGGAGAGATCTCCTTAACGGCGCGGAAGGCGGTAGCCGGGCGCCCCAACTGCTCCAAAGTCTACGCCAGCTCCTCGGCCGGTTGATTACGAGTCATCCAGTAATAGATGGCCGGTGTGACAAGCAGAGACAGCACCATCGAAATGGTAACGCCGCCGATCACAGCGATGGCCAGCGGTTGCAGCATCTGCGAGCCAGCCCCAATGCCCAGCGCCAGCGGCAGCATGCCGGCGACGGCGGCCATGGCGGTCATCAAAATCGGCCGCAAGCGACGGCGCCCGGACTCAATAATGGCTTGCTCTGCGGAGAAGCCGAGCAGGCGGAATTGCCGGTCGGCATCGAGCAGCAAAATGCCATTTTTCGCGACGATACCGATAGCCATAATGAGACCCATAAACGAGGCGACATTGAACGTGATCCCGGTGATCAATAACGCCAGCACGACCCCCGCCACAGACAGAATGGACGAGGTAAGAATGGCGATGGGGGCGGCGAAGCCGCGGAACTCTGTGAGCAGTACGCCAAATACCAGCGCCATCGCCAGAAGAAGAACGCGCAGGAGTTCGTGAAAGGATTCCTGCTGCTGCTGGTAGGTTCCGCCGTACAAAATGCGAACTGACGGCGGCAGGTGCAGCCCGGCAACAGCTTTCTGGATGTTCACCATAATGCCACCCAGATTGCTGCTGGAAATTCCTGCGGTGACGGTCACGTCACGTTGCAGATTCTGGCGGAAGATTTCGGGCTGCGGCGGCATCTGCGTCTCCTGCGCCAGAGAGCCGAGCGTCGCAATGTTTCCGGTTGAACTGATAAGCAACGTATTCTCAATCGCAGCCAACGAGGCCCGGTATGCCTCCGCAAATCGAACGCGGATGGTATAGGGACGGCCGCTGCGAATCATCGGCTCTGCGGCGGGGATACCTTCGACGATGGCGTGAGCGTCGGTCGCAACCTCCTGCGGGGTAAAGCCCAGTTGCGCCGCGACCGCCGGCCGCACTACAAAGCTGCTCGAGGGACTGCTCAGGTTATCCGAAACGCCGTCGCGCACATCGACCACGCCGGAGACTTTGGTGATGGCGTCCGCCACCCTCGGAGCCAGTGTGTGCAGCAAGTCGATGTCCGGGGAAAACAGGCTGATCTGAATGGGCTCCGGAGCATTGGAGAGATCGTTGATATTGTCCTGCAACATCTGGCCTTCTTCAATATCCAGTTGAGGCGCCACAGCATTCACTTTTTGGCGAACCTCCTCCATCACCGCCTCGGTGCTGCGGCTGCGGCCCTTTTTCAACATCACGGTAAAGTCCCCGGTATTGGCTTCGGTCACCTGGGCTATGCCGAGCTGTAGTCCGGTGCGCCGCGACGTGCTCGCAACCTCTGGCGTACTCTTCAGGATTTGTTCCACCTGCAGCAGAACTCGATTCGTCTCATTCAGCGACGTGCCGGCCGGCATCACGTAATCCAGAATGAATCCGCCTTCATCCATGGACGGGAGAAGATTTGTGCCCAGGCCCTGAAAGCCGAAAACGCCGATCACCGCGACGACGACGCAGCCAATCACAAGCCGCATGGGATGATGCAGCGAGCCCCGCATCAGACGCGCATAGCGGTCCAGAACCTTGCGCATCCAAGGGGCCTGCGTCTCCTCTTCATGTGCCATGGCAAATTGCGTCACTGCTTCATCGGAAAGGTCGCCTGTGGCGTCGGGCTGCTCGCTGGCTGCGGATTTCCCGCTCATGTTCCGCGGCCCATTCTTTCGGATGAATAGCAGGCTGAGCGCCGGCGTCCACGTCAAGGCGAGGGTAAGCGATGTGACGAGCGCCACTGACATGGTAAGCGCGAGTGCACGAAAAAAAACGCCAGTCAGCGCCGTAACGCCGATGAGCGGGAGGAACACAACGATCGGCGTAATGGTGGAGTAGAAGAGTGGAACCGTCAGCTCATGGATTGCACTGCGGACCGCGGCCGCCCGCTTCTGACCGGCGTCAATATGCATCACCAGCGTGCGCGACGCTATCCTGCT
>JAJZDO010000181.1 GCA_021805955.1 Acidobacteriota bacterium | reverse complement strand
GACGCGAACAGAGCGTTTCGGTGTCCGTGAATACCACTTCGAACCGCATGGCGCATTCTTCCTGAATGACGAGCGGCTGCTCTTGCATGGTACCCATCGCCATCAGGATCACGCTGGCTGTGCTGCAGCAATGACCGAGGAACAGATGCGTACGGAGATGCAGATGATCCGCGCGATGGGTGCGAACTTCATCCGTCTCGCGCACTATCAGCAACCGCAACTCATTCTCGATCTGTGCGATGAACTCGGTCTTATCGTATGGGAAGAACTGCCCTGGTGTCGCGCAGGGGTGGGGGATGCTACGTTTCAGAGCTACGGTAAACAAAAGTTGACCGCGATGATTGACCAGCACTTTAATCATCCCTCGATCTGCTTCTGGGGATTGGGCAACGAAGATGACTGGCCCGGTGAGTATCCGACAGTGGATCAGGCGAATATCCGTAGTTACATGACTCAATTGAACTCGCTTGCGCATCAACTTGATCCGGATCGGATGACAGCCTTCCGTCGTTGTGATTTTGCGCGGGATATTCCGGATGTCTATTCTCCGTCGATCTGGGCCGGTTGGTATGGAGGGCGCTACCAGGAGTACCAAGCCTCGCTTGAAGCAGCACGCGCTCAGGTTCCACGATTGTTGCATATCGAATGGGGAGCAGACAGTCACGCGCGTCGTCACGCCGAGAATCCGTACGAGGGTCTCGAGGCGATCCAGGATGGAGAAACTGCCGAGCGCGGACTTGCATATCGACGGCATGACGGAGTTGCTCGCGTTTCGCGTGACGGCGACTGGTCGGAGACCTATGCCTGCGATCTCTTCGACTGGCATCTGATGGTGCAGGAACGATTGCCATGGCTGGCAGGGGCTGCGCAATGGATATTCAAGGATTTCACCACGCCGCTGCGTGTGGAAAATCCTATTCCACGTGTCAACCAGAAAGGTGTCGTCGAGAGGGATCTTACGCCCAAGGAAAGCTACTACGTCTTTCAGTCTTACTGGAGCGAGCAGCCGATGGTACACGTTTACGGCCACTCGTGGCCGGTGCGCTGGGGAAAATCGGATGAGCTTCGGCTGGTGCGTGTCTACTCTAACTGCGAGTCGGTCGAGTTGTTCGTCAACGGTCAATCTGTTGGACGCAGACAGCGCCGCGCAGGCGATTTTCCCTGCTCCGGCCTGCGATGGCAGGTTCCATTTCGCGTCGGCCCAAATGAACTCCGAGCGATTGCATATCTTCGCAGCGGACATACGATCACGGATACAGTTCGGTTTCGCTATCAGACAGAATCGTGGTCTGCTCCCGCTGCGTTGCAACTGCGCATTGCTCAGCGCGATGCGCAGCGTGTGATTGTGGAAGCAACGCTGCATGATGCCACCGGCACACTCTGCCTGGACGCTCGCAATCGCATACGATTTTCTCTGGCAGGCGTTGGTACGCTGCGGGATAACCTGGGTACAGTCGAAGGCTCGCGCGTCGTCGAACTTGCCAACGGACGTGCGTGGATAGCTGTGGACGGCGCAGATCGGGAAAGCGTTCTGGCTGTGATTTGCAATGGAGTGAATTCAGCGACTTTGCAGATACCCTGATAGTCAATTCTCAGGCTTAAAATCCGCTGCAAACCTCTTTCGACAGTCCGCTTGTTGCAGAATGCCCGTTGCTGGATTACTAAAACGTCATAGTGAAGCAATAAAATTCATCCGCGCATTATGGCACATTCATTGACTGCTCATACGCTGGCGTTGGGTAAGGACAGTTGAAGGTAACAGATGTGAATTCATCGCTGTCCTGCCGACTCTAATTCGATGAGGCAGTTGATGCGTATCTTGCTTAAGTGCTACTGGAGTTGTGTCCTGTTCTTCACATTACTGTTTGCAATTACTGCGCACGCTCAAACCATGACGGTGTTGAGAGGGAGTGTAACCACCACTTCCGGGTCGGCAATTGCGGGTGCGACAGTGACGGCAACTAATCTGAATACAAAGGTAACCTCGACGGTGGTAGCCGATGAGACTGGCAACTTCACCTTCATGAATCTGCCGCCAGGAAACTATTCGGTTCAATCGAGTGTGAGCGGCTTTAACAATGCTATCCAAAATAGGATTTCATTGGCAGCGGGCAAAAGCCTGACCCTTCATCTTTCGATGCAGATATCGTCTGTTTCGCAGTCGGTGACGGTAACCGCAGGAGGCTCGCCAGAGACATCCGTTACCGAGGCTACGATCTCGAGCGCGGAAATTGAACAGGTGGCCGGACCGTTTGGCAGCGCGGCACAGGCCTTGACAGCAGCGCCGGGTGTGTTTGTCTATGGATACGGCGGCGTTGCCGCGACGGCGCGTAGCGAGGTTGTAGTGCGTGGCGTCAAGGGTGGATGGTCCAGCGTGAATGGAGATGTACTGAGAAACGGCATCTCTTTCCTGCTGGATGGAGTTCCGATGAACAACATGATTTCAAACAACGGGTCGTGGCAAACAACGCAGATTCCTATCACAAACATGATCTCGGATATCAACGTGGACTACGGTCCGGGCGCACCTTCTAATCGTTGGTTCGACAGCTTGGGTGGGACAGTCAACTATGTCCCTGTTCAGCCGAGTACAGACCCAGGAGCTAAAGTCATCGGAGGTGCTGATCTTGGTAGCTATAACACTTATATTGAGCACTTTATCGCGCAGACTGGAGTGCACAAAGGATGGTCAGCAGTTCTGGCTTCTGGTTATGCGTCTAACGATACTTTTCGCGTAGGTACAACGGGAATCCCAACTTTCACAGCACCATCTTCTGGATATTCGACATACTTCAAGGTTCTGAGACTATTTGACCGAGGCAACTTCAGCATTGCCTATTACCATGGTCGAAATACGGAATATCGCCCCAACTTTGTTCCTTTGGTTCCAATAAGCAATGTTAATGGGGACACCATCACTACGCAGGGCATATATGGACCGGACCGAACAGATTCCACTCCTCTTCCGGCAGGCGCGCAACTCTACAGCCAGCCAACCAGCGGATTTTATTCTTCATTGGCAAAGGCGCTTTGGTTCAAGCAAATCAAAACGCAAAGCGACCTAGTTTATAGCAAATTACAAGTTGCACTTTCTCCGCGCATTACATTAAAGAACTCGGAATGGTATCGGCACGGTTATCGCCTACACAACCGCGTAACAAACTATTATGGATCAGGATATGCATATGAGAATGAATGGTATGATCCAGCTTCCAATACAGTTGGATCTAGAACTACAGCGGATATACAGGCTCCTCACGAGTTAATTACTGTAGGAGGCTATTGGATGCATGGAGGGTATCGCAACCCCGTGGCTCTTTTCACTCCCGCACAAGGAACAAGTCGGTACAATCCAGCTTTCTTCAACAGCGATCACATGTACAATGACTATGGCTTTCTGTTTGTCCAGGATCGCATAGATATGTTCCATAAAAAACTGATTATTACTCCTGGGCTTGCGGAGCAAATGTTTCGTACTTACTACTACAATACAGGCTTGGTGGATTTCCCTAACTCTCCGCCAGCGAACGATAATGAGCTAGCTCCGGACGCGCATAAGAATTTTTCGAATCTATCGCCTTCAGTAGGAGCGCAGTATCTTGTAGTCGATTGGCTTACTTTGCACGGCAATTTCGCTATAACCGATCAAAATCCTTCTGACTCTGCATTTGGTGCCAATAGGCCAACGAACGGAGTTAATCTGGCGACGCTGAAAGCCGTCAAAAGCGCCAATACGGAGGCTGGCTTTCTGGTGACGAAATGTCCGCTGGCAATCCTCGGATCCTGCTCTCTGGATGCGACATACTTCTACGACAAACTGACCAACGAAACGGTTATTACTTCCGTTGCAAATTCAAACGTTCCTTCGACCATTGCTTTAGCTTCGGCTGCTTATAACGGAGTATCCATCAACTTCGACGAGTCTGCGACCCGCTATTTAACGGTACACGGAAATGGAATCATTCAGCACGACTACTTTCTCAGTTATGTCCCCAATGGTACGACAACAAACTATGGAAGCTATCCCATCTCCAATTCGCCGAAGTACACCACCAACCTCGGATTGACCAGCATAATTGACTCCGGCGATCATGCCTTTCAGATTACGCCTGGTCTGTGGTGGCAGTATGTGGGTACGCGGTATTTGTTCAGCAATGTGACAACGGCACCAACGACGCAGATTCAGCCTGGCTATGGTGTGGTGAACTTCAACATGGATGCCACGTTGAACGGGTTGGCGCACATCTTCCATAGCGTACACTCGCGTACGCCCATACAGTTGTCGCTTGGGGTAGAGAATCTGCTGAACAAGGAGTACAACCCGACGGCTTACATCACGAGCGGCGGCTACTTCGGCACCAGTTTTGGTGGATATACGCTCGTCGATCCAGGCGCCCCCAGAGAATATATCGCATCGATCAACTTTGGCATCAAGTAATCAGGTAACAAGAAACAAGGGCTGGGCAACTTATGTTGTCCAGCCCTTGTTTCTTAACGGAATTGCTTCAACGTGTCTTCGCCACTTCCTCGACTGTGACCGGATCGAGAAACGGCATCGCCGCGCGCAGTCGCTTGCCCACTTCTTCGATTGGATGTTTGGCCTCCGCGTCGCGGAATGCCTGAAACTCCTTGCGGCCACTGAGCTGATCCTCGATGAAGCGTTTGGCGAAGGTGCCATCCTGAATATCCTTGAGCACGGCTCGCATCGCTTTCTTGCTTTCGTCGTTGATCACGCGCGGTCCGCTCACGTAGTCGCCCCATTCGGCTGTGTCGGAGATCGAGTAGCGCATGTACGCCAGGCCGCCGCGATAGATCAGGTCCACGATGAGCTTCAGCTCGTGGAGCACTTCGAAGTATGCGATCTCCGGCTGGTACCCGGCTTCGACCAGCGTCTCGAAGCCAGCTTTGATCAGGTGGCTTACGCCTCCACAAAGCACCGCCTGCTCGCCGAAGAGATCAGTTTCCGTCTCTTCGGTAAATGTCGTCTCATGCACGCCTGCGCGTGTATTCCCAATTCCTTTGGAATAGCTGAGTGCCAGGGCATGCGCATGGCCCGTTGCATCCTGATGCACTGCGATCAGTCCCGGGACGCCGCCGCCTTCGGTGAAGACCTCGCGCACTCGATGTCCCGGCGCTTTGGGCGCGGCCAGCGTCACATCGATCTCCGCTGCCGGTACGATGGTGCCATAGCGAATGTTGAAACCATGTGCGAACATGAGCATCTTGCCTGCGCTCAGATTGGGTGCAATCTCTTCGGAGTAGAGCTTCGCCTGGGTCTGATCCGGCGTCAAGATCATTACAACGTCCGCCCAGCGCGTAACATCGGCCACTGTTCCCACTTCCAGACCTGCGTTACGCGCCTTCTGTGCGGATTTGGAATTTGCAGCCAGGCCAACCCTTACCTCCACCCCGGAGTCCTTCAGATTCAGCGCGTGCGCGTGGCCCTGTGAACCGTAACCGATGATTGCCACCTTCTTCGCCTGGATCAGGGAGAGGTCTGCATCGTGATCGTAATAAGTCTTCGCCATTGTCGTCGTTTTCCTTTTATGCGGTTTGCGGATTGAGGTTGCTGGCCCGGGTGCTCTGCGGTTCGCTTGTCTACGGTTGCCGGGCCGCGGATTTCAGTACGGATATCTCTGCAGGATGGCCCTGCTCCTACTCCAGATGGATTGCCTGACTCTCGTCTCCCTTATATGCATCGTTTGCCGCAGGGGGTTCGGAAGCAACGCCCATTGCACGCAGCACGCGGCTGGTGTGATGACCGCGTCGCATCGTCATCTTTCCGCTCCGGCATACTTCCAGCACGCGATTTTCCTTTTCGTTCAGGACCTGAATCAGTCCTTCGATCTTGCTCTCGACTCCGGTGATTTCAATCATCAAAGACTCCGGGGCAAGATCGACGATGCGTGCGCGAAAGACTTCGGCCAGTTCAAAGACGCCGGATCGGTTCTCCACATTGGCCGCAACTTTAATCAGCGCCAGCTCGCGTGTCACAGCGGAGACGCCGCTGATGTCATCCACTTCCGCTACATCCTCCAGTTTGTAGAGGCTTGCGCGAATCCTGTGCCCGGCCTGATCCGAAGCATCGGCGACGATCGTCATCCGTGAATATCCGGTACGCTCGCTGCGGCCTACCGTCAACGAGATGATGTTGATGTTCAGACGGCGAAACAGACTGGCCACACGCGTCAGCACGCCAGGTTTGTCTTCGACGTAAGCAACAAATGTATGCAGCATCTGTTTCCTCTTTTCCGGTCAGTGCAAGTCTGTTGGGTACTTTGTTGTTT
>JAJZDO010001104.1 GCA_021805955.1 Acidobacteriota bacterium | reverse complement strand
AGGTCGTGCAGCCCCATGGTCAGGAACTCAACATCGATGGCGTGCGGGGATGCGGAGATGGCCCGGCTCATCTCGTGTGTGAGGACCTGGCAACTGATCACTTTTAGACGCATGGTGTTACTCGATGGAAGATCCAGAAAAATCTGGTTTCATTATGGTTGTCCTGCAATCAAGCCGAAGCGACCTCAGAGCGATTCCTTACACACGCCAACATCGCGCGAATATTTTCTGACGGAGTATCGGCTGGAAGCGCGCAGCCGCTATTGAGCGCAAAACGCGGACTATCCGCAAACGCATTCAATAGTTCTTCTGTTTTACGCTTGACCAATTCAGGAGTTCCTCTGGCGAGAACTTCAGATGGGTCGATGTTGCCGACGAAGGTAACCTTGTCCTGAAAGATGTCGTGCGCCTGCTGAAGGTTGGTCTTGAAGTCGATCTCCAATGCGTCGGCTCCGATGTCCACCATCTGCCTAAGGATTCTGTCGGTCTTACCGCAGATATGCAACAGATACGGCAGGCCGAGTTCATGGGAGTACTCGGCAACGCGCCGTTCATACGGCAAGGCATAGGCACCGTAGAAGCGCGGGGATAGCATGTCCGGGCCGGCTGGACTATCGCCATTCGAAAGCATGTGCGCACCGGTTTTTGCCATCATCTTGAGGAGTTGGCAGGTGATGCCGGTGCAGTACTCGAGTAGGCCGTGGACAAGTTCATCGTTTTCCTGCGATGCGACATCCATCAGCCACTGCTCCAGGCCGCGCATCGACCCTGCCAGCGAGAAGGGGGATTGATCGCAGTTGCCGCGGATGAAGGTTTCGTCTCCATAATCGCGCACCAGAATTGCCACTGCTTCCACCAGGATTTGTATCCGTGGATCTTTCGAGATGTCGACAGGTTCCAGGTCTTGTACAGCTTCGAGAACGGGCAAGCATGAGCCGTGAGAGCGGGCTGGGTTGTCTTCTGGGAAGTCGAGGGGAACGCCCACAGCGCCGGCGAGAGTTACAGTATCGATATCGACCAGAATGCCATCGAGTTGATAACGTTCCGCGGCCTCTCCGAAACACCGGGCAATCAGCCTTGGGTCTTCGCGAAACTGGCGCATTGAAATGCCGGCCTCCCGCGCCGCCATCATGAAGTTATGCAGCATAACCGGTGTGCGGTCGGGCCATCTGCCATGCAGCGCTGCGTCGATTCTTTGCCGTCCATTCAATGCGTTACCGTCCTTGTCTCACGCTTCTGCAACAATCTGTCGCACCAAGGAGACAGCCCCGCTGGCGCTTTCGCTGTAGCCGTCCGCACCGATTTCCTTGGCATACTGCCCGGTGACTGGGGCACCGCCGATCAACACCTTCACGTACGTCCGCAGACCCGCGGCTTCCAGCACATCAATGGTCGTTTTCATGGCAGACATGGTCACGGTCAGCAAAGCGGAAAGGCAAACTACCTGGGGTTTATACTGCTCCACTGCAGCCGCGAATTTGTCTGGCGAGACGTCTGCGCCCAGGTCGAACACCTCGAATCCACTGCCTTCCAGCATGGAGGCGACGAGGTTTTTTCCGATGTCGTGCATATCGCCCTTGACCGTGCCGATGACGACTCGGGTGGTCAGCTTTTCGCCGGAGGTCGCCATTAACGGACGCAGAAGCTCCATCGCACTCTTCATCGCGCGACCGGCCAGAAGTAACTCCGGCACGAAATATTCCTCCGTTTCGAACAGTCGACCGACTTCGTCCATCGCGGGGACCATGCTGCCGGCAATCAGGTCCATGGGGGCGGTGTCCGCTGCCAGGGCTGCCTGGGTGGCGGCGTGCGCCTTTTTTGCGTCGCCGTTCAAGATTGCATCGTAGAGTTCTTCGGATCGGACCATGTTCGTCACCTCAAAGAAAAGTTGTTGACGTCACAATCTAAATTTATGGCCATGGGCCACAGGCGTCGATGTTTCAGCGATGGTTTTGGACGGCCAAATACATTCTTCATGCAGTCACAATTTCCGCCGTGTGCGATTGCGCAAACAGCATCATGGCGCGCATGTTTTCATGCGGGGTATCGCGCACAATTTCGCAGCCCGCACCGACCACCCACCGCTCACCAGCTTTTTGCTGCAGCGCTTCCAGGGATTGTCGGATCGACTCGGGCGAGCTGTTGCAAACGTCTCGCACTGGATCGAGATTGCCGATCAATGCTTGCAGCGGACCCATCTGCGCGCGTGCCTGTTCGAAGGGCACCGGAGAATCGATGTCCACCAGGTCGCATCCCAATTCGCCCATGCTCGCCAGGATCCTACGGGTGTTTCCACATATATGAAGGCGGACTTTTGCGCCTCTGGCGTGGATCGCGTCGACCAGTTTCTTCTGCCATGGCCAAACCTGACTTTTGTACATCCGCGGACCTACCAGCGAGGCAGGCGGATCGCCGATGCCGATGATGTCTGCACCGGCTAGAATCTGTGCTGCTGCAAAGCCAACGGCCAATTCCACCGAATAGTTGAAGAGTTGTTCAACGAATGCAGGATCGTCAGAGAAGTCGACCATCAGGCGATTCATTCCGCGCAGGTCGGCAGCATCCGAGCAGGGGCCTTCAACCCATCCCTCAACGATGAGCTCACTTTCGACGCGTTGGCGCAACCATTCCACACCGCGCACCCGTTCTTCCATGCTTGCGCCGAGCACTGAACCTGGTGACGGCAGTCGTGCCAGGTCAGCTTTGTCCGTCAGCAAGGCTTCTTGTTCGATGATTCCCGGGGGCTGATCGTCGAACCACTGGAACCTGGCGCCTAAATCGACGGCTTCCGAGGTCGGCGCAATGGCGGAGACATGGTCGAGGCCGAACATCTCGGCCGTTTTTATCTGAGCATCCGCCATTGTCTTGTGATCGCGGATACACTGCAGGTATTTCACTCCAAGAACATCGGCGGCAAACATCATCGTGATTGGCATAAACGGACGATGGTCCGGCTGCCGTCCGCTGAGAACTGCGAGTACCCGTTCACGACCCGTCATACGATGCACCTTCGTTCCTTCAAATCGGTGCGCGATGCTTCAAAATTGCGACGACTTCAATACAGGAAAACAACGGTCGTTGCATGTGAACGAAGGGTGTTGTTGGCCTCCGTATAGCAGACAAGTTACCATTCCGACGAGTTATGGCATGTGATCGCCGTCACCAGAATGGAACCGCGTGTACGGTTCGAACGATACGTTTATGCGTGTGTTGCAGCGGCGGAGTGGCTTTTGGCGAATTGAACCATGGCGTGCAGATTCTCGTGCGGCGTATCGCGCACAATCTCGCAACCCGCAGCGACAATCCAGCGTTCTCCGGCTAGTTGCCGCAACGCATCGAGCGATTGTGCGATGGTGCCAGGAGAGCCATTGCGGACCTCTCGAACTGGATCGAGGTTTCCGGCCAGAGTCTGCTGCGGACCCATTTGTGCGCGCGCCTGGGCGAATGGCACCGGATAATCAAGGTCGACGATGTCACATCCCAGCCTGCCCATGCCGTCAAGAATTCGGCTAGTATTTCCG
Source organism: Acidobacteriota bacterium (assembly GCA_021805955.1). Next base: position 2,767 of record JAJZDO010001104.1, on the reverse strand, counting down.
CAGATATGCAGACGCACTCTGCCGCCTTGCGCATGGATCGCGTCGACAAGCTTCTTCTCCCACGGCCAGACAAATTCCTTATAGATGCGCGGACCGGTCAGCGATGCCGCCGCGTCGCCGATGCCGATGATGTCCGCACCGGCTTCGATCTGTGCCGCAGCAAATCGAATGGCACCCTCCACAACAAAGCCGAACAATTCGCGGACAAATGCTGGATCGTCGAAGAAATCGAGCATGAGGCGGTTGATTCCACGCAAATCCGCTGCCTCAGCGCATGGCCCTTCCACCCAGCCTTCGACGAATAAGTCGCTGCCAACGCGTTGGCGCAGCAACTCGATACCGCGGATACGGTCCTCGCGGCGTCCGCCAGAAAGCGGGTCCAAAATTTGGAATCCTGCAAGAGTGTTTTTTTCCTGGAACAATGCGTCCTCTTCGAGGATCGCGGGGGGCTGGTTGTCGTACCACTGGATCTTCGCGCCATAATCCATGGCCTCGCGCGTAGGGCACGAAATTGTGGAAACATAGTCGAGGCCAAACATCTCCGCAGTCTTGATCTGCGCATCTGCCATGATCCTGTGGTCGCGGACGTATTGTCCGTATTGGACCCCAAGAATGTCGGCGGCAAACATCATGGTGATGGGCATCGAGGGAAGGCGATCGGACTTCTGCCCGCTGAGTACGGCGAGGATTCGTTCTCGACCTGTCATCGAATGCACACTCGATTCCTGATGGCAGTATAGGTCTTTGCGGAAGATGTCGACAGAGGATGACAGTCGCAGGTGAAGCGGAAAAGAGTAGGCGCGAAAAAGCATCATTTCGCGGCGTCTGGAATTTGGTCCCAGTTTTCCTCGGAAATTTATCGAATGTCCTTGCGATCACCGCCAAAACACTGCATAATCGTGACGAGAGACGGTACCTGCGAGCACTTATCTGTGACCCGATATAACCGTCAAGATGTTCTGCGAATTCTGCAAGTGTCCGCACGCCAACTGCAAGGCTGGGAGCGGGCAGGGCTAGTCGACTCTCTCGAGACCTACACGTTTCAGCAGCTTTCCCAACTCAGAAAACTCCGCCTTTTATCGTTGCAGCGGATCAAGAGTTCGCGCATCTCGGCTTCTGTGGCAGCCATGCAGCGCGTTTCGGGAATGACAAATCCCCTGCTGGAAGCGGGTATGGTATATGGCGGTAGCCGTGTTGTTTTCCGTCACCAGGGCACGATTGTCGATCCTTTGTCGAGACAGCTTGTCTTCGATTTCGATGGGCATACTCCGGAGCGTGCTTGCACTGTCGTAGGCGAAGCAGCCCACCAAAGGTATCGCGAGTCTCAAGCCGCCGAACTCTTCTACGAAGCTGTCCGGTTGGAAGATGAGCAGGGCATGCTGGGTCAGGTGATCGAACTGTATATGCGCGCCATCGAACTAAATCCTGGACACGCCGCCGCGCTGATTAACCTGGGAACCATTTATTACAATCAGCGGCAATATCTTCAGGCCGAGCAAGTGTATCGTCGTGCCACCGAGGCCGATCCGAACTATGCCTTGGCGTTTTTCGACCTTGGAAACGCGCTGGATGAGTTGCAGCGGCTGAGCGATGCGATTGACGCCTACAAGGCCGCGATTCGCATTGTTCCCAAGTATGCGGATGCCCACTACAATCTGGCGCTGGCCTATGAGCGCATTGGAGAGCATCGCAAGGCGCTCCCGCACTGGATGACGTATAGCAAGCTGGACCCGACCGGACCATGGTCAAACCACGCGCGAGGCCAGGCCCGCCGCCTGATCGAGGCCGATCATCTGTTTATTGCTTCGCGTTGCTCGTGTCCTGAGTCTGAAGTTCATTCAACAATTCAATAAATGGAAGTGATTCGAACAGCAGTACTCAGGGTCTTACAGGTTGCAGAAAAACTACGCGCTTGCGGATGAGATGTTGTAAGAAAGAAGTATGCGCGGAACGAGAGAAGAGCAGAAGGCGATGTTCAGTTGTGTAACCCTGGAGCGGATGGATCGGCAATTCGATGCGCTGTACGCGAAGACCGGTCGGCCTTCGATTGCGCCGGAGAAGCTGATCCGTGCGCGCCAGCTTGTAAGCCAGGAGCACTTCACCGTGAACGGCACGTTGATTCAGGCCTGGGCCAGCCGGCGCAGCTTTCGCGCGAAGTCCGATCCACGCCAGGATGGGGTTCAGCGCGATTGCGACCTTACGACTTCCGAAGACATTTCCAATCGTCGGTTTGCCATTTTCACTATTTGTAAAATAACGCTAATGCAAGAATCAGCACTAAGAGCATCCCGATCAGGGCGTTATAGAGGTTCAGGTAGCCGGATTGGAGCTTGCTGACTGTTTCAGCGACCCTGCGCGTAGCTTTTACCAGCGGCGAGAAGAGGTACGGTCCAAAGATGGGCGCCACTTCCTGATTGAAGATGAGCCTCTTTACGAAATACGGTCCGTGATCATACTCACGCTCCAGATTGTGCGTTGGGCCATAGATGAATCCATAGAATGTGCGCAGCGCGTTGGAAAATGCCAGGGATGTGGTGGCAATCTCTCGCGCATCTTCCCGGCGTCCGCCCGACCAAACTGGCACGCGGCGAACATGAAACGCCCGCCTGCCTATCAGTAGCAACGCAATCGGAATGAGCGCTAGCAGAGGACATACCACCAGCATTTTTGTCGGCGAGATAAAGGCAAATTTGTTGCTGAGCGGGACGAGCAACCATCCGTCCCGCATTTGTGCCGCTGCATTGACACCGAAGATGGCCTGACTCGC
>JAJZDO010000608.1 GCA_021805955.1 Acidobacteriota bacterium | reverse complement strand
TGGAAAATCCGTTGGCGGATGCGCGGCCCACTCCTCCAGGATTGGAGTCATCAACGCCCAGGTTGCCTCCACGCCATCGCGGTGCGAAAAGAGTGTGGAATCCCCCAGCATGGCATCGAGCAGCAGGCGCTCATATCCGTTCGCGGAAGAAACGCCGAAAGCGGCCGCGTAATCGAAATCCATCATCACGGGGCAGCTCTGCATACTCGGGCCGGGCGTCTTGGCAGCGAACCGCAAAGAAATCCCCTCGTTTGGCTGAATGCGCATGGAGATAATGTTGGGCTGGATTTCGCCACACTTGCTTGCTTCCACGTTGTCCTTGAACAGCATCGTCGGCGGCTGTTTGAATTGGATCGTAATGTCCGTAAATCTCTCCGCCAGCCGCTTGCCGGCGCGCACGTAAAAAGGAACACCGGCCCAGCGCCAGTTCTCAATGTGCAGGCGCAAAGCGGCAAACGTTTCTGTGCTGGACTGCGGATTGACGCGATCTTCCTGGCGATATCCGACCACCTGCTTGCCACCGACAATTCCGGGGCCATATTGCCCGCGAACTGTATCTTCCATTTTGATGGGCTGGATCGCCTTCCAGACCTTCACTTTTTCCATGCGAATGGGCGCGGAGAAAAATGAACCGGGCGGCTCCATGGCAACGAAAGAGAGCAGTTCCATCACGTGGTTCTGCACCACATCGCGCAACGCCCCTGCCTTCTCATAGAACGGCCCGCGGCCTTCAATCCCGATGCTTTCCGCTGCGGTGATCCGCACATGATCGATGTAATTCCGGTTCCAAATCGGCTCAAAGATTCCATTGGCGAATCGGAAGACCAAAATATTCTGGACCGTTTCCTTTCCCAGATAATGATCGATGCGGAATATCTGGTCTTCGGAGAGAACCTCGTTGACTTCGTCGTTCAGTCGGCGCGCCGACTGCAGATCGTGCCCGAACGGCTTCTCGATAATGCAGCGGACCGCTCCCCTTTCCGACTTCGCCATGCCATGCGCGCCCAGTTGATGCACAATCTCGGAAAAATAGTCGGGGGCCGTGGCCAGATAAAACAACCGGTGACCATTCGTCCCGTATTTCCTGTCCAATGTTTCCAGTAAGCTGTTGAGTCGAACGTAGCCGTCTGGATCGTCAAAGTTCATGGCATGATAGTTCACTTTGCCCAGAAACTCGCGCAGCATCGGGTCATCCGTCTCGACGCCGCCGCCTTTGATGATGCCGTCCCGCATATCGTTGACGAACTCGTCCTTCAACGGACGCCGCGCCACGCCGACTACGGCAAAGTTGGCGGGCAGCAGGCCGGCTTGTTCCAGGTGATACAGCGCGGGCAGCAGTTTTCGCTTGGTCAAGTCGCCGGATGCGCCAAAGATCACGACGATACATGGGTCGGGCACACGCTCGGCCACGCGCGAGGCTTTCACATCTTCCGGCGAAACTGTGACTTCAGTAGTTACCATCGTCCGTCTCCTTGCGGATAAAGATACTTGCGGCCGTGCGCCAGGTCAGATGCAAAATGCAGCACCGACGCAGCGCTTCGGCATGTTACGTGGATTTTTTCACCGCGTGACCGCCGAATTCATTGCGCATGATCGACAGCATACGGTCAGAAAAATTATTCTCCTCACGCGAACGAAGCCTGCGAATGAGAGACTCCGTGATGACCGGCGCGGATACATTGAGATCGATCGCCTCAAAGACCGTCCAGCGGCCTTCGCCGGAGTCCGCCACATAGGCTTCCAGCCCTTCCAGCTGCGGATTTTTTTCCAGGGCGTCCGCTGTCAGATCCAATAGCCACGACCGCACCACACTGCCGTATTGCCAGATCCGCGCAATCTGCGTCAGATCGAGATGCAGCGGCTCCTTGTGCTTCATGATGGAAAAACCCTCTGCATAGGCCTCCATCAGGCCATATTCAATGCCGTTATGCACCATCTTCACGAAGTGCCCGGCGCCCGACGGACCCACGTGACCCCAGCCTTTATCCGCAGCGGGAGCTAATGTTTCAAAAATCGGACGCAGCCGCTCGACCGGCTCAGCGTCCCCGCCGACCATCATGCTGTAGCCCTCTTTCAGTCCCCACACTCCACCCGAAGTGCCAACGTCGACAAAGTTGAACCCCTTCGCCGTAAGCTGCGCATGGCGGCATTGGGAATCCTTGTAATTCGAATTTCCGCCGTCGATGAAAGTGTCGCCCTTCTGCATGAATGGTTCCAGCTTGGCGATCGTCTGGTCGACAGGATCTCCAGACGGCACCATAATCCAAATAGCTCGTGGAGCTTTCAAATTCTTTACCAGGTCGTCCAGCGAGTGAACGCCGACCGAACCGGCTGCCGTGAGCTGATTGACCGCTTCGGCATTGAAATCGAAGCCGACGACGGTATGGCCTCCCTGCCGCAGCCGCGCCGCCATGTTGAAGCCCATTTTTCCCAGACCGATCAGACCGATTTCCATATGCTTTCCCCTTTGTAAAAAACTTGTGTCATCCCGCGGTTTGCGGTGCCGTTACTCCCAGCCGACCCAGCTCCGCGATGACCTGCTCCGGCGATTCCACGCGAATTCCATGAATTCCCAATTTGCGCGCGCCCGCCACATTCTCTTCGCGGTCATCGATAAAGACGCACTCCTCGGGCTGGCGCTGAGACAGATCGAGAGCACAGCGAAAGAAGGCGGCGGTCGGTTTGCGTAGACCGATAAAGGCTGACACCACATACGCATCGAACAGTCCCGTCAAAGAAAACGTGGGAATGCGATACTCCATCAGGTCGCGCGATTCATTGCTGAGCAAATATGTGTCCATGCCATCCGTCGGCGTGCGCTGTGCACGCAGGCGCCGCACGAATTCGATCATCGCCGGGTACAGTATCTGGCTGACGGCTTGCATTTGCGAAAAAAATTCGTCTTCGGAAAAGGCCCGCGGGACATAGAAGACGGTCTGCCGCAAATATTCATGCACGTCGATGGTGCCGCGTTCCCACAGATCGTTCGCCAGCGTGTGATGCCTTTCAAATTCATCGAAATCGAGGTCGAAATGTGACAGCACCCGCTTGCGAGCGTGTTCATCCCACCCGTTGGTGAGAAGAACTCCGCCGCAATCCCAGAACGTGGCAGTGATCCTGGTCATCGCTGAACCTTTGCAGGTTCGTCGTCAGCAAAATCCGCACCCAGGGTCACGCTTTCCCACTCCGCCATTTCCTTCTGAAGTTGCTCCAGCTTGCCGCGAAACCTGGCGAGCGCAAACGCCACAAGCAGAAGATGCAGCGGAGGATCCTTGCTGTTCACAACTTGCTGGATGGCCCGCACTTCCCGCGCCGAGCCGAAAATGAACCTGATGCGTTGCGACCTTTCAACAACCATTCCTACAATCCCTCTCTTGCGATCGACGCGATCTCTCAAGCAGTCGGCAGATACAAGTTCTAACCCCAATTGTTGGACATAAAGCGGGCCTCAATGGCCTTCACTTTATTCAAGCGGCGGACGAAGCGCTCTTCATTGGATTGAAAATGAGCATTTAAATATGCCGAGACCAGGTCGTACGCCAGCGCGTAGCCGATGATGCGCGAGCCCAGCACCAGCACATTCATATCGTCGTGCTCGACGCCCTGATGCGCGGAATAGGTATCGTGGCACATCGCGGCGCGGATGCCCGGCATTTTATTGGCCGCGATCGAAACGCCAACGCCGGAGCCGCAGATCAGCACGCCGCGATCTGCGTTCTTCGCGTGCAGCGCGCGCCCAACAAACTCGGCATAATCCGGGTAATCGGATGGTTCCGTATTGAACGCACCCAGGTCGAGCACCTCATGCCCCAGCCCGGCAATGTATTTGCGGATTTCTTCTTTCAGCTCAAAGCCCGCGTGGTCGGACGCAATCGCGATTTTCATCTCTGTCTCACTTTCCCGCCACAGTTGCTGCTTTTCCTGCGCGCTCGACAATCCGCGTCGCCATGCGAACGACGTTATCGACGTTGAATCCAAGTTTTTCCATCGCAATCTCTCCCGGCGCAGACGAGCCGAACCGATCCAATCCGAGCACATCTCCACTATCGCCCGCAATTTTCCACCAGCAGATCGGACTGGCCGCTTCCACAACCAATCTCGGAACGCCGCTGAGCAGGATCTTCTTCTGATATTCCTCCGGCTGGCTATCGAACAAGCGCCAACTCGGCATCGAAACGACACGCGCATGCATCCCCTGCGACTCTAAAGCCGCCGCGGCTTTCAAGATCAAACTTACCTCGCTGCCGGTTGCGATCAGCACCACGTCGGCGGAGCTTCCGCCATCCTGCAGCACATACGCGCCATGCCGCACACCGTTCAGGATGTCGTATTTGTCCGGATCGAGAACGGGCAGGTCCTGCCGCGAAAGCGCGAGGAACGAGGGCTTGCGGCTCTCCAGAATCACTTGCCATGCCGCCGCCGTTTCATTCGCATCGGCGGGACGAAAATCCGTAAATTCCGGAATCGCCCGCAGCGAGGCGAGTTGTTCCACTGGCTGGTGCGTCGGACCATCCTGGCCCAGCCCGATGGAATCATGCGTGAACACAAAAATGGATGGCGTCTGCATCAGCGCGGAAAGGCGCAGAGCGGGACGCGCGTAGTCGCTGAAGACAAAGAATGTGGAGCCGTAGGAAATCAATCCGCCGTGCGCAGCCATGCCGTTGACGAACGCACACATGCCAAATTCGCGCACGCCGAAGAAAATGTTGCGACCGTTCGGATCGACGTGGAAGCTGGGGCTGTCTTTGATCGTCGTCTTGGTGGAGGTGGAAAGGTCGGCCGCGCCGCCAATCAACTCCGGCACTTTCGCCGCAATTCCATTCATCACCGTATTGCCCGCAACGCGGGTCGCGATGGGCTTGGAGCCGGCAGGAAACTTCGGCAGGCCAGCCTCCCAGCCAGCGGGCAGCTTCCCGGCAAAGACGCGCTCGTACTCCGCTGCCAGCTCAGGGAATTGCTGCTTGTACTTGGCAAACAGCGCGTTCCAGTCGCCTTCGAACTTGGCGCCGCGCTCTTTCGCGCCGGCCCAGTTCTTTGCCGCCTCATCGGGAACGTAGAAGCTCTTGTCGGCGGGCCAGCCAAGTTTTTCCTTGGTGAGTTTCGTGTCTTCCGCGCCGAGCGGTTCTCCGTGTGCCTTGGAAGTTCCAGCCTTGGGACTGCCATAGCCAATGATGGTGCGCACCGCGATGATGGAAGGTTTATCCGTCACCGCTTTGGCTGCTTCCACTGTCTTCTCGATTGCTTCCAGATCGTTGCCGTCGGCGACCCGCTGCACATGCCAGTGGTACGCTTCGAATCGTTTTTCGACATCTTCCGTGAACGACAACTCCGTAGGCCCGTCGAGTGAGATTAAATTGTCGTCGTACAACACGATCAGCTTGCCCAGGCCCAGCGTGCCCGCGAAGGAAGCGGCCTCGTGCGAGACGCCTTCCATCAGATCGCCATCGCCGCACATCACGTAGGTGAAATGATTGACGATCTCCAACCCAGGCCGGTTGTAGCGCGCGGCCAGATGCCGCTCCGCCGCCGCCATGCCGATCGACATCGCCAGTCCCTGGCCCAGCGGGCCTGTCGTGACCTCCACGCCATCGGTCAAACCCCGCTCCGGGTGGCCGGGAGTGATGGAATCGTACTGCCGAAATTGCTGCAAATCTTCCATCGTGACTTTGTAGCCTGCAAGATACAGCGCGGAGTACAGCATGGCCGAGGCATGTCCGTTCGAGAGCACAAAGCGGTCGCGATTCGTCCACTTGGAGTTCGCCGGATTGTGGCGCATGAATTTGTGGAACAGCAGATACGCCATCGGCGCATCCCCCAGCGGAGCGCCGGGATGCCCGCTATTCGCCTTCTCTACCGCATCGACAGCCAGGAAACGTAGTGCATTGATCGACAACTGGTCCAGTTCCGTCATTCATGCTCTCCAACATTGGGCCGTGTGGCCGGGTTTAGTGTCTCGTCAACAATTGTATAGATGCGCCGCGCCGCGAATGGCCGCATCAGGATGCGGAGGTTTTCAACATCAGCCTGTAGTTTCTCCTTGTTCAAGACCGCAGGGCCCTTTGCCAAACTGTAGACATCACGGCTTTGTATCAGGGCACGACTTCAGTCGTGCCGCAAACTGTGATCAAAATGGAAGGAGTCATTCTGAGCGAAGCGAAGAATCCAGAGGGTGATGGCGGCAATGACCAGGCGCATATCGTCTGGATTCTTCACTCCGCTGCGCTCCGTTCAGAATGACTCCCTTTCACAAATAACTACACCTACTGTCAATCCGCTCTAGATGGCTTC
>JAJZDO010000506.1 GCA_021805955.1 Acidobacteriota bacterium | reverse complement strand
GCACTCAGTTCCGACTCACCCTGACCCACGGCGAGATCGGCGAGTGTATCGGGACGTCGCGCGAAACTGTCACACGCACATTGAGCGATTTCAAAAGCCGGCATCTACTGGATTTTCGCGGCTCGACCTTGATGATCCACAATCATCTGGCGCTGGCAAACTGCGCGGAAGTGTAAGTGCGCAGTGTATCCGCCCTGCGCACGATCTGGACGGTCATAGCGGATTTACGGTTTGTAGAGTCATTTGCGGTGAAGAATCCAGTCGATATCCGCATCGTAAACGCCGCCATCATCGTCTGGATTCTTCGCTGCGCTCAGAATGACTCCACTTCCGTTTGCATACAGTATCTGTAAATTCACATCTAGTATGGGGGTGGGGTTACGCCCCAAGCTCGATTCGGGGAGGGTCCGACCTGAATCTTGAGAATTCCGCCAGCCCTGATCTCGGCCTCGCGAAGCCAGGCGCGGGACAGTGTTCGGCCATTCAAGGTAACGGACTGAATATAGCAATCGCGGACCGGATCTCCCTGGACATCAATTCTGAAATTTTTTCCGTTGCTCAAATGAAGCACGACGTGCTGGAAGATGGGTGTCGTGAGGAAATAGAAAGGCTGCCCCACTGTCACGGGATAGATTCCCACAGAACTCAACACGAACCACGCGCTCATTGTCCCGCCATCGTCATCCATCTCCGGCAATAGACCATCGGGCGTGGCACGGAATGCCTTCTGGATCACGGGCGTTGGGTAAAAGTTGTGTGATCCATAAATGTTCTTCATTGGATCGAGCAGGATGCGGTGCACATACTCCTGCGTCCGCCACGGTTGGCCGAGATAGTCGAAGAGGTAGGGATAATTGATGTCCGGCTCATTGGCAATCGTGAAGAGGCTGTCGTCGAAAAACTTATGCAGGGACTCTGCGGACGCATGCCGCCCACCCTGCAACTTCGTCAGGCCAGGTAAGTCATACGGGACCGTCCAGCGGTACTGCCACATCGTGCCCTCGTAGAGATACTCATCATCCACGACTCTGGGGTCCTTCGCCGGCAACCAGTTCCCTTCCCGATCTTTGGCGCCAAAAAATCCGGTGGCGGGATTCCAGAGTGTGCGGTAGTTCGCAGCTATTTCGTGATATTTGCGAGCGTCTTCCGGGCGATGCAACATCGCCGCCCATTCGCCGACTGCCCAGGCAGCATAATCATCATCCAGTGTTCGGGCGGTGTGGCCCGGCTCATAGGGTAGTCCATGCCTTCTCTCGTTGAGCCGGGCTGCCAGCGCATCACGAACCTGCAGGAACGTCTGGCTTGTCGGCTGGCAATCGCCTTTTCTGATGGAATCGAGAAGATATTGCTCCGCCCCTTCCATGCGAGTGTTGGGAACGGGCCAATAGCCGACGGCCTGTTCGGAATATCGCTGGGCAAAGATTGCAGCCAACGAAGAACACATGTCATGGGCCCTGGATTGATCGAGCAAGGACACCAGAGGCATCTGCGTACGATAGGTATCCCATAGCGTCCAGCTACTGTAGTACCGGAAGTTGTCGGATCGATGAATCTTCTGGTCCGTCCCTCGATACTCGCCGTCGAGGTTCGATACGGCGGCCGGCAGCAGCATGGAGTGATAGAAACTGCTATAGAAAACCTTTTTCCGTTCGACGGGACCATCGATGGATATCTGGCCCAGCGCCTTGTTCCAGTCTTGATTTGCGCTGCGCCGCGCGGCATCCAAGTCCCAGCCGGTTACTTCCTGATCGAGCTGCTTTCTTGCGTGCGCAACATCAATCTCAGAAAAACCTATTTTCACTACCACTGGAGTCGACGCGTTGTTCGCCAGATTGAGTTCGGCAACTACATTTTTCCCGCGTGCGGTAGTACCAGATTGCAGTGCGCCATTGCTATACAACTTTATCGATTGCGCAGGAACGCTGACGGCCAGATAGAAATAGATCTTGTACCATCCTGGATTCCACTTTTCACCGTTGCACATTTGTCTGGTCTGGATGCTTCCCTCAAAAGCTTGCCCTGCGACGCTCGATATTTCGGCGGCGTCGACGATCTGCGCGCCTCGGCGGAGGTCAAGCAGGAGTATCTCTGGAGAGCCGGATGGAAAGATGTAGCGATGCAGGCTCGCGTGCTGGGTCACGGTCAGTTCTGCACGAATGGACGATGGAACCAGCGTGACGGCATAGTAACCGGGCGTGGCGATTTCCGATGCCTTGTCATATGGCTGCGCATAGGCTGCAGGGTCGAGAGAGGCTGGATCACTCGTGAATGGGAGGATGGACAGGATTCCGCCGAGCCCCTCGCAACCAACGCCGCTCATTCTGAAATGGGAGAAGCCGACGATCTTCTTATCCTGATAGTTGTAGCCTGCGTGGGCATCGTGGTTCAGCGAGCTGGGATAGGTGTCCGGGCTTGCCGTCACCATGCCAAACGGCAAAATCGCTCCGGGAAATGTTTGTCCGTGGTCGCCGCTGGTGCCGACAAATGGGTTTGCCAGATCGGCGGGCTGCTGCGCTACAAGCTGTCCCGTCAGGACTGCAATGATCGCGAGCAAAACAGTATTCCTGAGGTAACGCTTTCCACTCCGTTCAATACCCAATCGCACGGAAGCCTCCGTTCCACTTGATCGTAACCCACGCGGACTCAGGTTTCGGGCCTGGAAGTTCGTGGTCGGTGAATCGACGGCCGGGCAGTTTGGGGGGGGACGATTTGCAAAATAGTACAAGAGAGCAGTTCGGCCTTTATGATTGCACCATGCAAAACAAACTCCGCTGGGGAGTTCTCAGCACCGCTTCCATCGGCCTCAAAAAAGTCCTGCCCGCGATGCAGCAGGGCCAGTACACGACCGTCGCGGCCATCGCATCCCGCGATCTTGCGAAAGCTCGGAAGGCTGCGAACGCCCTCGCTATTCCCACGGCCTACGGCTCGTACGAAGAACTCCTCGCGGACCCTACGATTGATGTTGTCTACAATCCCCTTCCCAATCAGCTGCATGTCCCGTGGACCATTAAGGCCGCGGAAGCGGGCAAGCACGTTCTCTGCGAGAAGCCACTGAGTTTGACGGTCGCGGAAGCCGAGTCGCTGCTCGCGGTTCGCGCCCGGACGGGAGTCAAGATTGGCGAAGCCTTCATGATCCGCAGTTACCCGCAATGGCTCCGCTTGCGCGAACTGCTCGACGAACGACGCATCGGAGAACTTCGCTCCATCGTCGGCTTCTTCAGCTACTTCAATGTCGATCCGGCGAACATTCGCAACCACATTGAATTTGGCGGGGGCGCTCTGATGGACATTGGTTGCTATCTAGTCCACGCATCGAGATTTGGATTTGGACAGCAGCCCACGCGCGTCGTCGGCTGTATCGACCGCGATCCGAAGACGCACATCGATCGGCTGACGTCGGCGATTCTCGAGTTTCCCGGGGGTCAGTCCATCTTCACGTGCAGCACGCAGTTGGTTCCCTACCAGCGCATGCAATTTCTGGGGACTCGCGGGCGTATCGAAATCGAGATTCCTTTCAATGCGCCTCCCAACCGGCCCACTCGCATTTTCATCGACAACGGCGGAGACCTTTCCGGCAGCGGCATCCGCACGGAAACCTTTCCTGTATGCGATCAATACACGCTGCAGGGCGATGCGTTCTCCAAGGCCGTTCTGGATGGGACGGAAGTTCCCGTGCCCGTCGAAGACGCGATCCAGAACATGGCCGTCATCGAAGCGATCTTCCGTTCCGCCAACTCAGGCCGGTGGGAATCACCAGCACGATGAAGGATCTGCCACTCTCGGAGTGAGTCGAAGAGACTTGGCAACACCAGGGTAGATCAGGAGATTCGGATGGATCGACGAGATTGTTTGAAAGGCATGGCTGCGATCACGGCGTTCCACGCGCTGCGCAGCGCTCACGCTGCGTCGATGAATGGCCGAGCCGTCGAGATTGCTGTCGATCCGCGTCGAGCAGGAAAGAGTATCTCGCCGCGCTTCATGGGGCTGGGCTACGAAATATCTTCGGTGGCGCTAGAAACTTTTCTGCATCCAGAAAATCATTCGTATGCGCAAATGGTCCGGACGCTGTCCCCGCAGGGCGTCATTCGAGTGGGTGGAAATACATCGGACTACGCGGCATGGTCTCGGGATGGAGCCGCAGTCAGCGCACCGAAGGCGACGATAGCGAACCGGGCATCGATCCAAAATCTGGCGGGATTTCTGCGCGCTACGGGCTGGACGCTGATCTGGGTTCTGAATCTGGGACAGGATCGCGAGGATGAGGCCGTCGAAGAGGCCCGCGCGATTGCAGCGATTGTCGGCGTTGGGTCCGTGATGTTTGAAGTCGGCAATGAACCGGACCTGTTTGTACACGCCCACCGCGCCGCGGGATACGATTATGAACAATGGCGGGAGCAGTATCAGGACTACGCAGGGCGTATCGCACGAGTTGTTCCGGGGGCTGTATTTGCCGGGCCGGACGTAGCGGTACACACGGACTGGGTTGGCAAGTTTGCGCAGCATGCGGCAAAGAACATGAAACTGCTGACTCATCATTATTATGCCGAGGGGCCACCCAGAAATCCCGCGTCGACGATAGAAAACCTGCTCAAACCCGATCCCAAACTGACGCGAATGCTGGCGCAGATGCGGGAGATTTCGCACACGAGCGGGCTGCCATTCCGCATCTGCGAGACGAACTCCTGCTTCGGCGGAGGCAAACCCGGCGTGAGCGACACGTTTGCTTCCGCGTTGTGGGGACTCGACTACATGTTTACTTTGGCCGAGGCAGAGGCGGAGGGGCTGAATATGGAGACGGGAGTGAATCAACTTGGATTTGTCAGTTCGTATTCGCCGATTGTCGCGCGTGAGGACGGCGGCTACACAGCGAGACCCTTATATTACGGGATGCTTGCATTCGCGCAGTCTGGGCATGGCCGAGTCCTGCCGCTCGATTACGATGCTGGAGCGCTGAAGATGAAGGCCCATGCTGTTCTTGCTGACAATCATACGTTGGACCTTACGTTGATCAATCAAGATGCTACCCAGGACATTGGGGTACGCATGATCACTCCGGGTGAGTTTCGATCCGCGCGGGTATCGGCATTGACAGCTCCATCGCTGGAAAGCAAGACGGGCGTTGCGCTGGCGCAGGCTACGGTTTCCAGTAATGGCTCCTGGAGCCCCGGCAAGTCCGGGATGCAGCCCGTGCGGGACGGAAAGCTGGAAATTGTTGTTCCAGCCGCGAGTGCGCTGATCATTCGAATCTCTGAAACCCGTAAAGCTCACCACTACCAACCCGCTAATCTCAGATGACGCCATGACCTGCGTTCAGTCATTCGCCAACGCGACCGGCCTTCCGTTGGATTACATTGTCAGCGACGCACTGTTGTATTGGTGGGATACAAATGCAGGAAATGTTGTTTCTCAGGTAGAGCGGTGCTACATGAACTAGCCGGCGCGCATCTCAAGTACGGATCGTAAAGGGGCAGGGTTTAGGCTCTGCCCTTTCTCATTGGGCGCCTTTCGGCGCGTACTCTATCTCTCAGTTAGTCGCCTATGCTTGAGGTAGATTCTGAGCTGCCCCTTTCGTTGAGTCCGTATAAGTGAGAGCACTCGTGTTTGAGTTTCGCTGCGTATTCAGCGCGCAGCCGCAGTCGAGGCTGCGCGCATGTGCAAAGCGCATGTTGCTTGCCACATTTGCATAGCCGTTTGCAAATTCCTCCGGCGTCAAGGAGCCCAGCGCGCTGTGCGGACGGCCTTGGTTTTAGTCGATGCGCCAGGATTCGATGGTCTCGCGCGCAGCGTCCAGGGTCAGGAACCAGTGCTGGTTCAGGCACTCCTCGCGGAACCTGCCATGGAAACTCTCGATGCAGCCGTTCTCCATCGGCCAGCCCGAGGTAATGAAGTGCAGCGTGACCTGGTTCGCGTAAGCCCATTGGTCCAGTGCCTTCGACGTGAACTCGGTGCCGTGGTCGAACGGTCCGGGTTCCGTCCCAGCGATTCCGAAGAGCACTGTATCTGACAAACTTTGCCGTTGATTCCGCGAATATTCTTTCCTGTATCGATCAATTTTCATTTGACCGGTTTTGGTTACCGGTCAAGTGCCGTCGCCTGCTGGAGCCTTCGCTTTTGCTCGCTAGAAAAAAACATGGAAAGCAGTGGGACAGCGCAACTGTTCGCAGGCTTCTGTGTTCAAAAAATGCTTGCGCTGCGGCAACTTGCACGGATTCGTAGTTTCATCGCGGATCACATAAAACCTGACAATCACTAACTGAAGGAATGATGAAAAAACGGCAAAATCGCTCCGGGAAA
>JAJZDO010001075.1 GCA_021805955.1 Acidobacteriota bacterium | reverse complement strand
GGGACAGGGACAAAATCGCGGGCGAAGACCGAGTCGCTGTTTGAGAAGCCGGCGTTGAAGTCCGCGGTGGCGATGTGCGAAGAGTTGCGGACGACGCATCTTGCGGGCTTGCGGCTGGGGTTGCTGCATGGGCGGCTGAGCGCGGAAGAAAAGGAAGTCGTGATGCGCCGGTTTCAACGCGGGGAATTGGATGTGCTGGTGGCCACAACGGTGATTGAAGTCGGCGTGGACGTGCCCAACGCCACGGTGATGGTGATCGAGCATGCCGAGCGGTTTGGGCTGGCGCAGTTGCATCAGTTGCGCGGTCGCGTGGGGCGCGGCGCGGCGCGGTCGTATTGCATTTTGATGACAGCGGGCTCGTCGCGGCGAGTGACGCCGCAGGCCGACGAACGGCTGGACGCGATGGTGCGCACGCAGGATGGGTTCGAGCTGGCGGAACTGGACCTGGCGCTGCGCGGGCCGGGAGAGTTTTTTGGTACGCGGCAGGCGGGGCTGCCGGATTTTCGCGTGGCCAATCTGCTGCGAGATCGAAAGTTGCTGGAACTGGCGCGGAAGGAAGCGGCGCGATTTGTCGAGCGCGGCGAGAAAGAAATGTCGCGGCCCTCTGTGGAGATTGTGTGGGCGCACCTGAAGGCCCATTGGCAGCGGCATTATGGCCTGGTGGAAGCGGGCTAAGGTCAGCGAAGTGATTGGGTGACTCGTGGATCAGGACTGGAGAACCCAGGTCTCACAGTCGAGACCTGGGGCACCCGGATTCTGCCGATGTGATACCGTGCTGCCATGATTGTTGGAAGCGGCGTGGACATGATTGAAATCGTGCGCATTGAGCAGGTGCTGGCGCGCTACGGAGACCGATTCTGCCAGCGCATCTATCTGCCGGAGGAAATTCGCTATTGCCGCAGCAAGCGAAATGGAGCGGAGAGCTTTGCGGCCCGATTTGCCGCCAAGGAGGCGGCGGCGAAGGCATTAGGTACCGGAATCCAGCAAGGGATCGGCTGGTGCGATATTGAGGTGGTTCGCGCAGCGAACGGGCGACCTTCTTTGCTGTTCCATGGACGCGCTGCCGCGTTCGCCGGGAGATTAGGGGTGCGGAATGCCGTGATTTCACTGAGCCATTCCCGCACCCAGGCGTGGGCGCAAGTTTTATTGGAAGATTAAAGCAGTCGGGACTTCCCATGCCGGGAAGATGTATCGCGGACAGCACAAAGAGCGGCTGGCAACAGCGATTTTTGCAGTTGACGGGGAGAAATCGCATCGATATGCGTTGGCGCCATATCCAAGAGCATCGAGATGTGGGGAATCCTCTGCTATGCTCGACGTATTCAGTCGGACGGTGGGTGCATCGTACCCGTCCGATCAGCCCGCTCTAACCAGGAGAAGCTGTGCCAAATCAGCACGAGGTTCGTTGGTCGCAATTGAAGGTTGGCGTCCTGGTCATTGTGGCTCTTTCGGCGCTGACATTGCTGGTTTCGCTTATGTCGGGAAGTACCGGCGGCATCTTCAGTCGGCACATCGTCGTGCACTCTTTTTTTGTGAACGCTGCCGGCCTGAAGCCGGGTGCTCCGGTAAATCTACAGGGCGTCACCATCGGTTCGGTGAAGAAGATCATTATTGTTCCTGGGCGAGAGCTGACTCCAGTGGAAGCGATTATGAGCCTGGGCCTGAACTACAAGGATGCGCTACACAAAGACACCACGGCATCTCTATCCACGGCGGGTGTGCTGGGAGACACCTTTGTGGACCTGGACAGCTCCCACGCTACAGGGCCGCCGCTGGCCAACGGCGACGAAGTGCCAATACTCCAGACGCCGAGCCTGTCCGATGTGATCGTGTCGAGCCAGAGCACGATTCAGCAGGCGAATGTGATTCTGGCGAAGTTGAATACGATGGCCGATGCGCTGGGTACCAGCAAGGGTTCCCTGGGCATGTTCATTAACAATCCCGACCTCTACAAACACGCGGTCACAACCCTCACACAGTTGCAGGACACGGTTACCGCGATCAACAAAGGCCAAGGAACGCTGGGCAAGCTGGTGGAGGATGACACGCTGTACAATCGCGCCAACGATACCATCACGCGGCTGCAGACCATTGTGGACGAGATCGATTCCGGCAAAGGTACCGTGGGCAAACTGCTGAAGGACGATGCCCTGTACAACAACATGAATAGGACGGCGGCGCAAGCCAACCGGATGATGACACAAATCGACGAAGGCAAGGGCACCCTGGGGATGCTGACGAAGGACCAGGCGTTCCGGAACAAGGTCAGCTTGACGGTTTCCAGTTTACAGTCGATCTTGAAGCGCGCGGATGCAGGCCAGGGAACGATGGGCAAGCTGCTGCACGATCCTTCCTTGTACAACAACAGCGATCAGGCGGTGGTGGAGATGCGGAATCTTCTCCAGGCCGTTCGCGCCAATCCGAAAAAATACCTTGTGATCCGGTTGCACATCTTTTAGCGCGCGTCTGCCTACGACGACAGGACGTCCCTCATGATCTGAAGCCCGCTGATTTTTTTCAAACCGCGTACGGCACACTTCGGCTGCGCTCAGGACGGGCCCCTGAAGTCGTGCCCCGATACAGAGCTGCAGAGCTGGATCGCCGAGTTCCACGTTGCATTGAAAATCCACCTCGTTCGCATCCGCGCAATTCTCATCGGGTTTTCGATCGGCGGTTGGCGACCGTCCGCAACCATGGGGCGCTCGTGTTTTAAAGTTCGCGGCCGGTTGGCACAAACAGGTCAGGGCTTTTACAATTGGAGAGCAAGCAATCCAGACATCAAATTCTGCGTTGGCAGTCCTCTACGTCGCACCCAAGACCAAGAGGTTGAAGGATACACATGAAGTTTTGGAAGTATAGCCGTGTCGCTCTGGCGTTGATTGGTTCAGTGGTCCTGGGGCTGAGCATCACCTGCTGCGGCGTCTACACCACCGGTTACATGTACGTGACGGGAGCGCAGTTCAATCAGATTGGCGCATATAAGATTGACCACGACTTTGGTTACTTGACGCCGGTGACCGGTTCGCCGTTTGCAAACGCCGGCGGAATTCCTATGCAGGCGGCGATCATTCCCGGTGGACGCTTTCTTGCGGTGGTCAGCCAGGGAACGAAGGGCGTTGTCGGATCTGGCAATGTTTCCATCTATACGATCGGCGGCGGTGGTGTCATTGCTTTTCAGCACACCTACTTCACCTCCGGCATCAATCCGGTGGCCCTGGCTCTGGCTCCGGCGGGAAATTATCTGTTTGTTCTGGATCAAGTTGCTCCTCCGGATTACATTAACGGCGTGGACCAGAATGCCGGCCGCGGCGATGTCACGGTCTTTGCCATCGACCCGAGCAGCGGCAAGCTGACGCTGATCACCAACCAGAACACGTTTAACACCAATGGCTCGCAACTGCCGTACTTTACGGTGAATTACAACCCGGTGCAACTGGTGGCCGCCGGCGGTTATTTGTATGTGTTGGATCAGGCGTACAATCCAAACCTGGTCACTCCTCCACCAGCCTGCGTCAAAGCCCCGTCAACCTCCCCATGCGTGACGCCGGATGTTTTCCTGTATGCCATCAACACAACGGACGGTCAGTTGACTCTTACCCAGAACGCGCCGCTGACTCTGGGCATCCAGCCGGGCGCGGCGAGCACCATCGCACTCTCGGCGGGTGGAAAATACGTCTATATTGCGGATAACGCGCTGGGCGCCAACCCCGGACGAATTCTCCCGTTCCAGATAGGCCCAGGAGGCGTGTTGCAGATTCTGGTCGGAGGTCCGACGAACAACGTGCCTCCCATCACTCCTAACGTCCCCAACACTCTCTATCCAGACGCGATCATTTCGAACTCGAACGCACAATTCCTTTATGTTGCGAACTACGGCCCGAATTCGATTTTTCAGCCCAACAGTTCGATCTCGGCCTTCACGATCAGCACCGCAAATGGACAGTTGCAACAGCTTCCCGTTTCTTCCGGAAGCAACCCATTTCCGACGGGATCGGGACCGGTCTGGATGGTGATCGATCCAACCAACCAGTATCTGTATACCGCCGACCACAACAGCAATACGATTACCGGACACATCATGGGCGCTACCAACGGTCAGTTGTCCAATATGTTCAAGGGCACCACATTTCCCACGGTTGGGCAGCCAACCTTCGTAGTGGTGACGAGCCGTACGTACTAAAGAGATGGATGAAGGATTGTTTGGGGCCTCTGCGAGGAGGCCCTTTCCGCTTCTCTCGATGGAGAATCCAGGGGCTGCAATATTCCAAACTGTGCCTGGAGAAACTAATTCGCAATTCGCCGCCTTTTCAGGCGGAGCGCTAGCAGAAAGCCGGTTGGCGCTTTTACAATACAAACGGGAACAACCCCACAAGGTATAAGCAAGGAATCTACCCTCGTTGCTGAATCCAAAGCCGGGGACAAAGGAATCGCATGAAGTGGAGTCAATACGGCCGGCTCACATTGGCCTTGGTTGCATCTCTGGCTCTTGGATTGAGCATGACAGCCTGTAATCCAAGTTTCACGCTCGGGTTTGTGTATGCCCTGAACACAGCTGGCACGCAGGGCACGATCAGCGCGTATACGATCGATAGCGTTTCGGGCGCCATTACGCAGACGGCGAATTCGCCCTTCCCGTCGGGCGGCCAGTTTCCTGTGGCCGTTTCCGCCAGCAACAACAGCAAATGGCTGTACGTTGTGCATGAAATCGACAATACTGTGGTGGAATTCAACATCGGAACCGACGGCAAGCTGTACCAGGCCCACACCTATAACACGCCCGGCACGTATCCGATTTCCATGACGATCGACTCCAGCAGCAAGTTCCTGTTTGTGGTGGATAGCTATGCGCCGGGATTCAATGGGGTGGCGCCTCCCAACGTCAATCCGCTGACAACCAACACGATTCCCACGCAAGGCTGCGTGGTGGTATATCCGATCAGCCAAACGGATGGGTCGCTGGGCACTCCGGTGGCCGGCAACGATGGAAACTGCTTTACTGTTGGAACGCCTGTCATCGGTTCGCAGCCTATTGGAGTGACGGCGACCGATTTCGTGAATTATCTGTATGTGGCGGACCAGGGTACACATTCGATTTATGCCTACTCCGTGAACTACACCACCGGCGTGCTGACTCCCTTGGCCGCCAACAATTTTCAGGCGGGCGTAAAACCGAGCGCGATCATCAGCGATCCGACTGGCCGATTCCTCTACGTGACCGACCAGTATCAGAATCTCATCCTCGGCTACAACATCCTGTCGAGCGGGGCCCTGCAATCGCAGGTGAACGGACCGTTCCCGACGGACCTGTTTCCCTATGCGATGGTGGTCGATCCACGCGGAAAATTCCTGTACGTCACCAACTACAACTCGAACGACGTGCGTGCCTATAACATTCAGGCGTCGACTGGCAACCCTCTGGCGACAGCGGGTGCCGCGTATGGAACGGGGACAGGACCGACCTGCATTGCGCTGGAGCCGGCGTATGGGCGCTTCCTCTACACGGCGAACAATCTGGACAATTCCGTGACGGGATTCGAGCTCAATCCAAAGACCGGGGTGTTGGTGACAGTACTCAACAGTCCCTTTCCCACTGGCGGGTTGCCGGACTGCATTGCCACAGTGGCCAATGGAACGCACCCAGTCCAGCAAATTACTCCGTAATGTAGAACATGCGGACTCTGAGACGATGCTGCAACAGAAAAGGTCCGCTTTCGCGGGCCTTTTCTGTTGCAACTTTCAATTCCACTGTGGGTGCATATCGCCGAAGATGATCGGATGTTGCCGAGGCGCGAAAGTAAAATACCTTCGGGACTTTTTGTCTGGTTGTCGCGTCCAATACACAACGGGATAGAGAAAGAGCCGGGGAGCGGATTGCCAACCCAGTGTTTCTTGGCACACCGACAGGGGTTGGCCAGCGGCTAGAACAAATCGACTGGGATGCATACGACTTGACAGGAATGTTGATTCCATCCGCCGCTCACTCTCGCAGACTCCTACAATCGGCAATCCTGCTGCTGTTCCTGCTCGGTTTTCAGCGAATCCTCAGGGCGCAGAACAACTACGAAATTCAGGTGTATCCCTCGGAGACGATCGCTCCCAAGACGCTGCTGACGGAATTGCACAGCAACTATACGGTGGAGGGCAGCACCACCACTCAGTATGGAATGCTGCCGACGCAAGGCCAGGAACATGAAACGATTGAGCTGACGCAGGGCATTACGAACTGGTCCGAAGTGGGATTTTATGTTTTCACCGAGGAGAAAAGCGGGAGCGGCGTGCAGTGGGTGGGCGACCACATACGCCCGCGCGTGCGCGCTCCGCTGAGCTGGCATT
>JAJZDO010000911.1 GCA_021805955.1 Acidobacteriota bacterium | reverse complement strand
CGCTTCCTTCTCCAACGTTGAAATTCCTGGAGGACTGGCATGAAGACGTACCTGGGCAACGAGATTCGCAATCTGGCCTTCGTCGGCCATTCGCACTGCGGAAAAACCACACTGATTGAAGCGTTGCTGGCGGCAGCCGGCACAATTCCAACCATGGGCAGCGTCGAGGACGGGACTGCGGTCACAGCATACGACGAAGAGGAAGTTGCGCGACGCGTGACGCTTGCCAACGCTGTTGCATTCTGCGAGTGGAGCGGAGTGAAGATCAATCTGATCGATACTCCCGGCTTCAACATGTTTGTGCCGGAGGCGCGGGCGGCGATGCTGCCGGTCGAAGCGGTCGCCGTGGTGGTCGATGCAGTCGAAGGACCGCAACCGATGACGCAACGGGTGTGGGATTACGCGGAGGAATTCAAGCTGCCGCGCATCCTGGTCGTCAATGGAATGGATCGCGAGCGCGCGAAACCCGACGCGGTGATGGAAAGCCTGCGCGCCAGTTTCGGACGCACCGTGACAGCGGTCGCGCTGCCGATTGGAGCGGGAGCGTCGTTCTCCGGCATCGTCGACCTGATCGCGATGCAGGCCTATGAGTATCGCCGCGATTCCAAGGGACGCGGTCAATCCATCGCAATTCCAAAGGACCTGCTGGAGCAGGCGCAAGCGGCGCATGAAGCGCTGGTGGAACTGGTAGCGGAGGGGAAGGATGAATTGCTGGAGGAGTTTTTCAATGCAGGCACATTGAGCGAAGAACACCTGGTAACTGCGCTGCATGAAGCGATCCGGGAGGATCGTATTTTCCCGGTGATGTTTTCTTCCGGGCTGAACAACATTGGAACCGATCGTTTGCTGGAATTTTTCCGCGTCTATGCGCCCGCGCCGGTGGAACGCGCGCCGGTCCCGGCGACCTCGTTGGCCGCGAAGAGCGGGAAGCCGGAAAATGGGAGCGGAGTTGCGGAGACGGCGTCGGGAAAAGAAGGCCAGCCGATCATCGACAACGGGCCGCTGTCACTGTTCGTCTTCAAAACCATCTCCGATCCATTCACCGGACAAATTTCATTCTTTAAGGTTTTTTCCGGATGCGCCCACGACAACGATTCGGTGTTCAACTACAAACAGCAGGCGCAGGAAAAGCTGGCACACCTTGCCATCATGCAAGGGAAAAAGCCCGTGGCTGTGCCGGAGTTGCACGCGGGCGATCTGGGCGCGGTGGCCAAATTGCGGAGCACGCACACCGGCGACACGCTGGGGGACAGCCGGCACGCCATCTTGTACGAGCAGGTGCAGAACCCGGAGCCGGCAATTGCGTTTGCCATTGAACCGCGTACCCGGGCGGATGAGGACAAGCTGGCCAATGCCCTGCACCGCATTATGGAAGAAGATACGCTGATCCGTTTTTTCCGCGACCCGCAGACGAATGAATTTCTGATTGCCGGGACGGGCCAGCAACATATTGAAGTGGTGGTGTCGAAGCTGCGTCGCCGGTACCACACGGAAGTCACGCTGAAAGCTCCCAAGGTGCCGTATCGAGAGACGATTCGCGCGCAGGCCGAGGGCCATGGGCGGCACAAGAAACAGTCGGGAGGGCATGGGCAATTCGGCGATTGCAAGATTCGCATTGAGCCATTGCCGCGCGGCGGAGGCTTCGAGTTTGTGAATGATATTTTCGGCGGAGCGATCCCGCGCAACTATGTTCCGGCGATTGAAAAAGGCGTGCGGGAGGCGGCCGATCGGGGATATCTCGCGGGCCATCCCATGGTGGATTTTCGCGTGACGGTTTTCGATGGCTCGTATCACGAAGTGGATTCGAATGAGATGAGTTTCCGCATCGCTGGGCGGCTGGCCTTCCGCGACTGCATGGAACGGGCGCGTCCGGCGTTGCTGGAGCCGGTGATGCGCGTCAGCATTCACACGCCCGACTCATTTGCCGGAACTGTGATGGGGGACCTGCCGGGACGACATGGGCGTGTTCTCGGAATGGAACCCAGTTCCGTGCCTGGGCAGACAATCATCCAGGCGGAAGTACCGATGGCGGACATGCTGACCTACGGCGCCGATCTGACGGCGATGACGCAGGGCCAAGGAAGTTTTCACATGGAGATGGACCACTACGACTTTGTTCTGCCGCAAACGCAGGAAAAGATCATTGCCGCGGCAAAGACAAATCAGTCTACAACGGTCGAGGAGGAAGGCTAGCCGCGTTGTCGTCTATACGAAGTAGATGGCGATGGGTTGGGACTTACTTCGTAGCGCGTGTTTGGAGCGGATTTACAGTTTGTGCAGTTTCTGCGGGAGGGATTCATTGTGAACCCTTCGACTTCGCTCAGGGCAGGCACCGCACTTCCCAGTAAGGATTCCGGAAGATATGCGCATCGTGCACTCCGCCATCATTCTCTGGATTCTACGCTCGCTCAGAATGACTCATCCTTCCTTTGAACGCGGTATCTGTAAATTCGCTCCAGATTGTTCGCCACGGTGGTCGAGGTTTAGAAAAGACCGCTTGCTTTTGTTACTATCCTGATCGAAGACATCAGGAACGACAGCCAGAGACGAAGTGACCTGCTACGGAATCCGCATGCCAAAAGTCGGGACGGATTGACAGATCGGGATAAGCTTGTTCTGGCAATTCCAAGGACACCAACGAGAATGGCAAGAGCTTTTGAAGATGATTTTTTTTTGGCGGCGCGCGATCGTGACCGGCAGAGTGTACGGAAGGTGGCGGAGAACTTTGGCGTCAGCTACGGTTGGGCGCGCAAGGTCATCGACCAACGCAAGCGCAGCGGGCAATCGGAGCGGGTGCGTCACCGGCGCGGACCGCGGAGCCGACTCACGCCGGAATTACATAGGGCGCTGGGAAAGTGGCTGAACGAGCGACCGAACCGAACGCTGGTGGAACTGCAGTACCTGCTGGCTCTCCAGTACCAGGTTGAGGTTTGCCCCTCGCTATTGAGCCGGCAGCTTAAGCGACTGGGGCTGCGGCTGCAAAAGAGCCGCTCCACGCCCATCCCCCGATCGTCACGGCCTTCCGCGAATCGACCTAGTCATCAGGAAGCGAACTAGAAGCGAGGACCGGGGAATCTCCGTCGAGCGCGACGTAGCTGAAGTACCTTGTTGTGACCTTCATTTCTGGCACGGCCTTCCCGGAAAATACCCGAGACGCGGAGAGGTTGTCAGCCATTGACGCCCGGATACGAGCGTTGCATGGAATCTAACGAAATAACCGATTGATTCGAAATGGCCGAGGCGTCACTCACATTCGGCCACTTACCGCCATATAATCATTAGCCTACAACTCTATGATATATTTTCTACTACGGTTTCTTACCACGATTACTACTCCGCTCCCCTCCGAAGGAACTGTGCCGGTCGTCACCAGCCTGTCCTGGAAAGCCGCTTTTACGCCACCATTAAGCGGGATTGGGAGCGCGAACGCGGACGAGTCTTCACATTGATTTCAACGTCGCGCCCCAGCAGCAGCAGAAAGCGCAGCAGCCGTTCGATGGAAAATCCAGAGAGCCGTCCGCGCATCAAAGTAGAGACTTTCGGCTGGTCGATTCCAAGGATCACTGCGGCGTCCGTCTGCGTCAGCCGCCGTTCGTGGATAATGGCAACAATTTTCTGCGCCAGTTCAGCTTTGGCCAGAGCTTCATCCGGCTCCGGAAGGCCAAGATCGGCAAAGACGTTTCCCGTGCTCTCTACATAATCGCGTTTCGGCATGTTCACTTCTCCTGTGCGGCGTTCAATTCCATCGCGCGTTTCAGCCGTCGCCTCACCAGTTCCATCTCCGCTTTGGGCGTTGCAATCCCCGTCTTCGATTTCTTCTGAAAGGCGTGGAGAACATACACTCGGCCAGCGAGTCTCACCGTGTACACCGCGCGGAATGTGTCGCCGCGATGATCCGAGACAATCTCCAGGACGCCCGCGCCGAATCCGCGCAGCGGCTTCGCGTTCACATGCTTTCCGCCCGTCTGCGCCTGATAGAGCGCAAAGCCCACTTCACTTCTCACCGCTTGCGGAAAGCTCTTGACCGCCTCCAGAGAATTGCCAATCCATACCAGCGGCTTGGGAGCGGGCTTCAGTTCAAGAGTCATCCGGCTTCAAGAATATGCCAATTATGGCATACCTGCAATCCCTTCCATCCTATCGCCCAGACTCTAAACCGCTGGGGGCAGCGGCGCAGGCAGGCTTTGGCTTCCCGACTAATTCGGGATGCCTCCAGTTGCCTTGGAGTCTCGTAGAAACGCCACGATTTGCTTTGCGCGCCTGCGCAAATCAACCGTAGGGGTCAAACTCAGCATCGCTTGAAGCCACAGTTCGACAGGGCGAGCCCGAAGGAAGGGCGATACCCTGGCCACCATCTGGCCAGGGTATTCGCACGCCATTGGACAGCCTTCTCCCGCAAGAAAGAGAACAGGGAACGTCTTGGCGTCGAGCAAGTCAGGAAACGAATCCAGCAATTCGCACATTAGCGACTCTGAGTCAATGCTGCCATGTTCCGGCGTCGTCACAAACTCCAGGTACAGTGAGCTGTCGGGATCGCGTTGTTTGAGCTTGCATGTGAAGGTCAGAACCCCGAGGGAGTCCGAGGAAAAGTGCGCTGCAAGCATCGCTGTTGCGTAAGCATCCAAAGCTGAGAATCCACAAGATATAAACTCCGGTGGATTCCGAAAGCCGGTCTCGCCATCGTGTTCCGGGAACTTTCGCGTCTCAAACGAAGACCAATCCAGGCCAAGGAGGGATGGCTCCATTTTCCGCTGGCAGCAGCCCTCTTCCAACCACTCTTTCAGGCACTGTGCTAATCTTTCCCACTCTTCCGGCGAGAGTTTGGGGTAAATTCTCTCTCGAAAGCGAAGCACTCTCGCTCGCTGCTCCGGTGTGAGATCCGGAGAGGGTTCCTCCGGTATGTTGTCGATGTCTTTTTCCTGCTTCATGGGGTTTCCCTTCCTCGGAAGGCCGTCCGCTTCTTCGCACCTCTACCAGCCCTCAATCGTGCCTCGGATTTGTTCGTGGACATTGCTGCCCCGCTCATCCTTCTTGACAGCCATCAGGAACAAGGTTCTGCCGTTGCTTCCTTTCGCCCACACTTCCCCGAGCAACTTCTTTTCTTTGGAATCGTCATTTGTGGCGTAATCCATGCCCTTGTACTCCACCACCAGCAGACGGCCATCCAGTGTTTCCGCCACAAAATCAGGATAGAAGCGATCAGTTGAGGTCTGGAGCCAAAACGAAGATTCCGGCTGGAGCGCCAGATTCCGCACCCACGTCTTGATTCCCGATTGAGCATCCAGCGCCTCCGCGCAATCGCACTCCTCACCCGTGCTCTCCAGCTCTCCCACCATCGGGTAGAAGTGCTTTTCAAACCGATTCCGCCCGCTGTAATACCACTTGGCAGGGTACACATCCGGCTGGTATCGGAAGGCATACTCAAAGCTGGTTTCTGGTGAGGCGTTCGGTCCGAAGAGCAATTCCTGATACCCGGCGTTGTACGCGGATGCCCGGCACTCATCCCGTCTCTCTGCCAGCTTACGTGCAAGGATGAATTTCGCCCGCACCAGCAGCGCAAGGTCAAATCCCTTCCGCTCTAAAAGCTGCCGCACGCAAAGCCGAAGCCATGTAAGGCTTGCAGCTTGCCGAATATCTTGTTGCCGCAATTCCTTGTCCAGCCATCGAATCAGGTCATTCTCTGTCCACTCTCCGGGCAGCAGATTCAGGTCAAGTTGCTGCTCGCCTTTGAACGCATACACAACCTTGCTGCCTTGCACGTCGAATTCAAACGTCTTCGATGTGTCATTAAACCGGAAGTCACTCAGGTCCACCGCGCATTGACTCAGGTCCCATGAAGCGGCGTCCAACACCAGTTCTTTATCGAACGGAAGTAGCTCGCCTTGGTAGCGAACGCACAGCCTGGGGACCACCAGATTTTCCCCGCGCAACGCGGGTGCAAGGCGCGATTCCTGCTCTTCAATGTGTTGCGCAATCTTCCGTTCTGTTTCAGCCCGCGCTGTCTCCGGCACAGCGGCTAGGGCCGCTTTCTGAATCTGCGGAGTTATCTGCCCATGCACTTCAATTTCAATCTGGCCCGGAGCCTCTGACTTCACAATGATGGACTGGCGCTCTTGCTCGGACAGGCCCTCCAGTTTCAGCGGCTCCGCAACCGTCAAGCGAAGCGGATTCTCCTGAAGGAATAGCGGCAGATTCGGGATGGATGGCTGCTGCACTTCAATGTACTGCTCTGCCTCCGCCTCTTCAAAGCCCATCTTCTCGATCATGCAGGTTTCAAGCTGCTTTGCGGCCTCAAGGAAATTCGGGCTGGAGACATGCGCATAGGCTTTGTTTAGCGC
>JAJZDO010000965.1 GCA_021805955.1 Acidobacteriota bacterium | reverse complement strand
AATTTCGAGCATAAACGCTACCAAGGGAACAGTGTGCCTGCAATGGAGGTTTGGCTGTACTCTGGATAAGGTGCCTGAAGAGAGATTGCAGGCGCATGCCCCCTCCGACTGGAGAGTGCATTCTGCAGATCCACTCTTCGAGCTGGAGCAAAAGTTCTGCCGTTCAAAACAAGAGTTTTAGGAGAAAGACATGGCCGTTGAAGAAAAGGTAAAACAGATTATTGTGGAGCAGTTGCAGGTCGATGAAGCAGAAGTAACTCCAACGGCTTCCTTCCAGGAAGATCTGGGGGCGGATTCACTGGATGTGGTCGAGCTGGTCATGCAGTTCGAAGAGGCGTTCGATCTGGAAATTCCGGACGAGGAAGCCGAAAAGATCAAGACCGTGCAGGACGCTGTCGACTACATCAAAAAGAACGGTAAAGGCGGCAACTAGTCTTGAAGCGGCGTGTCGTTGTCACGGGTATTGGCCTCATCTGCGGTGTGGGCAAAACCGCAGCCGAGGTATGGAGCAATCTATTGGCGGGCGTCAGTGGTATGGCGCCCATCACAGCCTTTGATACGACTGGCTTTTCTGTCACCTTTGCAGCGGAAGTCAAGAATTTTGACCCGCATCTATTCATTGAGAAAAAAGAAGCGCGCAAGATGGGCCGATTTATCCACTTCGCGCTGGCCGCCGCCCAGGAAGCTTTGGAGTCCTCTGGATTGAAGATCACGCCGGAAAACGCCGAACGTGTCGGCGTCCACATCGGCTCCGGCATCGGTGGTTTCGACATTATTGAGCGCGAACACAGCGCCATGCTGGCTGGCGGTCCGCGCAAAATCTCTCCATTTTTTATTCCCGCCGCCATCATCAACCTTGCCGCCGGGCAGGTCAGTATTCGCTGGGGCGCAAAGGGTCCAAACGAGGCCACGGCGACTGCCTGCACCACCAGCGCACATTCCATTGGCGATGCCTATCGCCTGGTTGAACGCGACGATGCCGACGTGATGATTGCCGGCGGAGCGGAAGCTGCCATCACCCCTATGGGCGTCGGCGGGTTTGCAGCTATGCGCGCGCTCTCCACTCGCAATGACGACCCTACCCATGCCTGCCGCCCCTTTGACAAAGACCGCGACGGCTTTGTCATCGGCGAGGGCGCGGGAATTTTAATTCTCGAAGAAATGGAACACGCCAAGGCCCGCGGCGCAAAAATTCTGGCCGAAATTATCGGCTACGGCATGAGCGCGGACGCGTACCACATGTCGGGCATGGCTCCGGAAGGCGAAGGCTGCGCGCGCGCCATGCAGAACGCCATCCGCAGCGCCGGCATTCTGCCCGATCAAATCGACTACGTCAACGCGCACGCCACATCCACGCAGTTGGGCGATGCGCTGGAGACGGCGGCCATCACCACAGTCTTCGGCAAACACGCCACCAGCCACAAGCTCAAGATCAGCTCCACCAAGTCGATGACCGGCCATCTGCTGGGCGGCGCCGGCGGTCTGGAAGCCGGCATTACCGTCATGGCTATGCAGCACGGTATGCTGCCCCCAACGATGAACCTGGTCGATCCCGACCCGGCATGTACGCTGGACTATGTTCCGAACAAGCCCATCCAGGCCAGGGTCAACATGGCCTTGTCCAATTCGTTCGGCTTCGGCGGCACCAACGGCTCCCTCATCTTCCGCCGCTGGATGGAATAACGTCCAACCCTCCGCCTTCGATCCATGCACGCTTCAAAAGCACGAGTGAGCGTCCTGTCCTCGCGCTTCTGAAAGCGATTTAGAGCGGATTGACGGTGAGTGTATTCAAATGGCGATAGAGTCATTCTGAGCGAAGCGAAGAATCCAGAGGGTAACGGCAGCGTTTACTCAGCCTATCTCGTCTGGATTCTTCACTCGGTCGCCGCAGCGACCTCCGTTCAGAATGACTCGCTCCCACAATCAACTTCGCCAACTGCGAATCCGCTATAGACATTGCAACAAATCAAGAGATTCTTACCCGCGCACAACTTCCACATCGAGGGTGATCTTCACTTCTTCGCCGACCATAACGCCGCCTGTTTCCAGAGCCGCATTCCATGTCAGCCCAAAATCCTTCCGGTTCAGCTTGGCGGTGGCAGATGCGCCGATGCGCTGCTTGCCCCATGGATCCTTCATTTCCGGCGACGGCCCTTCGACGTCCAGGGTGATCTCGCGGGTGACTCCGTGAATTGTCAAATCGCCGGTGATTTTGCCGCCGCCCGGCTGGATCTCAACCTTCTTGCTGCGAAACGTGATGGTGGGAAACTTCTCCGTATCCAGAAAATCCGGGCTCTTCAAGTGCCCATCGCGCTGCGAATCGCGGGTGCTGATGGAGTTGGCATCGATGGTGGCCTCGACGGTGGAAGTCTCCGGCTTCTCCGGATCGAAGTTCACCGTGCCGGATACCTTGGTGAACTCCCCGCGAACGTTTGAGACCATCAAGTGGCGAACGCTGAAGTGAACGGCAGAGTGGGTTGGGTCAATTTCATAGGTAATGGACGGCATAGGTATTTCTCCTTTTCTGATTACTATGGATGCGTAGGTTCTGGAATCGATGCTCGTTGTCACAACTAATTTTAGACCGTCCCGGTCGTTTTCCGCTCGGGCCTTCCGTAGCAACCTCGATGACGGAATCAATCCGCGCTTGAACTTGGCGTCGTGGGAGGAGCGTTCACAAAAACCGGCCTCAGTCTTGATCGATGATTGCACGCACAGCAGATCCAATGGAAAGCGGAAATGCGGGCGTCGGGTAGTAGGGCGGAAAGCCTCGCTGGTCCTTATCGAACGGTGCAATCCCAGTCGTATTGACGTACCAGTGCAACAACTGTTGTTGCAGTTCACATTGGATACCGGCAACATCTCGATCTCCATAGCGGTTGTGAAGCTCCTGTGGATCGTCCTTGTAGACGTAAAGCTCGCTTTGCCCCTGTGGACGGCTGACGAATTTGTAGTCATGAGTTCGAACCATTGCGACACGACTGATGGTTTCTGGATGCGCATCCTGCAGGTGTTCTTTCGGGTAGTACAACGATCCCGGAGCCGCATCGTCCTCAAAGCACTGGGGCTCGTACTGGTTATACCCACCTTCCGCAAAGGCAGCCCGCTTGGGATCGCCTCCTCCACCATGAATTTGCGGCAACAGGCTGCGCGCAAAGTGGGTATGCTGTGCCTGCGTGCGCGCAAGATCCAGACATGTAGCCATCACGTCAAACAATTCGACAATATTCTCAGAGCTATTGCCCTGTGTCCCGCCTGGAACGCTGGCGATAAGAGGAACATGCGTAAGAACGTCTTCCAAACCACTGGGCCACTTCTCAACAAGCCCGTAGTCTCCTGCATAGTCGCCATGGTCGGACAAAAGAAAGACCGCAGTGTCGCGCTTGTGATTCGTGCGTTCGACAGCTTCCAGCAATTCCCCCATGAGCCAATCGCTGTAGCTGACCATTCCGTAGTACAGCGCTCGCACCTTGCGGAACGTATCTTCCGGCAGCCCATCCAATCCGTACGCCTTGCGAATGCCCGCGATATAGCTTGGCTTGCGCGGTAGATCTCGTGGTCGCAATCCATGGATGTCCGCGGGTTTATACATTCCATTGAACCCCTCCGGCGAGGCATAGGGAGGATGCGGTGAGGACAATGGAAGAAATATGCAAAAAGGCCGGTCCGTTTCCTTTCGTTCAAGAATGCGGATCGCAGCCTGGATATGGCCATACTCTGCTGTTTCGGTACGATCTCCTTTGGGCTGGCCGATGAAAGTGTCCGGACCGGTAATTTTGCCCGTGAAGGACTGTGATTTGCGATGTTCTTCCCCTACCCGGACCGGCGCAGGCTCGGGGTAGTTCCACATGGTCACACTCTCGTAGAAGGACTCGGCCGCCAATGCGTCGTTCTTGCCATACCAAAAGACGTCGTAGCCAGCCTGGCGAAGATAGCGAAACAAGTTCGGTTCATTGGGACGCAGAAAATAAAACAGGCTGCGATGACCGCGCACGCTCGTCGGCCAACCCGTCAACAAGCTGCAGCGAGACGCGCCACAGACAGGGAACTGTACGTGGCAATTTGCAAACCGCGTTCCCTCCTGCGCCAGCTTGTCGAAATTTGGCGTATGCGTCAGTGGATTGCCATAGCAGGCCAGGGCATCCGCCCGTAATTCATCCGGCATAAAAAGAATCAGGTTGGGTTGTGTCTGGGTCTTCTTTTGCTGCGATTCTGAAGAAATCTGTGTCGTTGCTGCCTCGCCAACCCCGGTCGTACCGACGACCTGGGAAGCAACGCCGGCGAGCATCGCCGCCCCGGACGACCCCAGAAACCCACGCCGTGTCAATTTCTGCTCCGCCACTTCATCACTCCTTTCGTCCTCCTATTGATCCGGCCCTCAAGCATTGCATTCGGGTGCCGCATCCTCGCCGCGTTGTTTGCGGCTAGGGTGGGAGGAAATTGGTTCACTCTTATAGTGCCGGATCAATAAAACGTTGCGTGCCAGGCCCAGGCTTTGTGCCATGCTATCGGACGGCAACTTAGAACTTCCAATCGATGCTCACTGAGAACCGCTCGCGCTATTTCAGCAGCCCAAACACCGCCACGCCATTCGTCGTCCCAACATATACCTTGCCGTTCACGATCATCGGTGTAATGTATTTGTTCCCCGGTCCGAACTGATCGCGTCCTCCAGCCGCCTGGTTGCTGTCGTATAACTCGTGGGCCAAGTTCGTCGCGTCATAGGCATACAGGACTGCCGGGCTGCTGTTATCGATCGCCCAAAGAATTCCATTCGAGGTTCCATTCGAGGAAACACTTGGCGTGGTGCCCGGATATGGAAATTGATGCGCCGTCTTCGAGCTGGGACTGGTCGCCAGCTTCGCCTGCGTAATCGGATAGGCGCGAATCGAATCCGAAACGCCGCCGTAATACACGGTGTTATTCCAATAGGCCGGCATACCGAATTCCTGGCCAGAAAGCGCCCCGCCCAGTTCCTGATAGACAGAATTACCACTCGAATTGAACTTTCCCATGTTGTCGCGATCGACCACGTAGATATTGGCGTCTTTCCCGGCCCCTACCGCCAGGTGCCATACCGTGCCCGAAGCATCTGTCTCATCCGGCAACAACATTGCCCCGCCGGAGCCAAGATCTTCATCGGCATCCGACTCCGCCACCGTGTTCGACATGGTGAAGTAATCCGCCGGTACCAGCTTGTTGCCCGCGGTAGAAACCTTCATGAACGCGTTGCCGTAATTGCCGTTCGCGGGCATTCCGCTGCCGTTCAACGTGGTGCCAAAGTCTCCGTTGGCATCGAGGAAATAAATGTTTCCGGAGGAATCGGCAGCCAGTCCCGCGCCCGACTGCCAGATGGAGCCCTCCGAGCCATTCGGGGTCAAATTCAACACACTGGTTTGGGCCAGCGAGTTCTCGTTGTAGCCCATCAGCCAACCCGTATAGGGTTCAATATCGCAATGCGAAGACCAGCCGAGATACACCACGCCATTCAGCAGCAGCAGTCCGGCGCGCTCGTTATACTGTTTCGGGTCGAAGACCAACTGCCCATTCGAGCTCTCCGGCCCCATGCTCGGATAGGTGGCCTGTATCGCGACCGGGCTGCCCGTCTGCTCCGCGCCCGTCGTTAGGTCCAGCGCATGCAGGCGTTGATGATAGTTGCCGCTGCTGTCCTTGCTGGCCGCAACCATGAAGATAGTCCCGTGCGTGCCGGCTTTAGGATCGATGACTGGAGTCGAGGTCATGCCGATCTCCGGAACCACCTGGCCGCAGTTGCGCGGATCGCTGGTGGTTTCGTTCGAGCCCAGGGTAGAAACATGCCAGAGAACTGTGCCGGAATCGGCGTCAAAGGCATAGGCAGAATCGTGCTCCGTCACCACGTACAGCACGTTATGGGTCGCGCCTCCAATCGTCTCTCCCGGAACATACAGCGGCTCCGCATCCACCTTGCCATCCACGGAATAAAATCCCACCTTGCCAAAGGTGGATGAGGTCACATTCGCCGTGGTCAGCGTCGTTTCCTGCGTATTCTGACCCTCGCGTGTGTTGTCATTGTGATAGGTCAGCACCTGCGCCATGCCCGTCGGCGGAGGATTACCGCCGCTGCCCGTCGTCCCGGTCGTGCCCGTGGTACTTCCCGCGGAATTGCTGCTCGACCCGCAGCCGTTGCACCCAACCGCGCATGCAACGCTCAAAATCAATAACCCGGACAAAGCCTGGAACCCACCACGAAGTTGTGGACACATTTTTCCCTCCTCGGCGGACCCTGCCTGCAAACCGTTTCCGATGCTAATCTTTCTTCGTTTCGATGCGGCGCTCGTCGTAAAACGGTAGGACTTTGCCCAGCCTACA
>JAJZDO010000471.1 GCA_021805955.1 Acidobacteriota bacterium | reverse complement strand
ACCATCCAGCGCTCGCACGCCATCGCCAACGGCGTCTATGTCGCGGCGGTCAATCGCGTCGGCATGGAGCACGGCGATGTCCGCGGAAACCGCGCAGACGGATTGGGACTGGAATTCTGGGGTGGATCGTTCATCGCGGACCCTTTCGGACGGATAGTGGCCAGGGCTTCCCACGACGCGGAGGAGATTCTGATTGCCGAAATCGATCCTGTACTGATTGAAGAGACGCGCCGCAACTGGCCGTTCCTGAGGGATCGCCGCATCGACGCCTACGGGGGGCTGACGAAGCGTTTTCTGGACCGCGAAACGCCACAGAGCGGAGCAGGGAATTGACCGCCGGAGAACCTATAGCAAGGACGAGCAACATGGAGGCAGGGAAGACTCCACGCTCGCTGGGTTTCCGTATGCCCGCCGAGTGGGAGCCGCA
Source organism: Acidobacteriota bacterium (assembly GCA_021805955.1). The sequence continues at coordinate 5,960 of JAJZDO010000471.1, read as the reverse complement.
CGAAGCGACATGGATTGCCTGGCCGCACAACGCCAGCGACTGGCCGGGGAAGTTTGGCGCAATTCCCTGGGTGTATGCCGAGATCGTGCGCCTGTTGGCGGAGGGCGAGCGCGTCGAAATTCTGGTGCGCGACGAAGCGCTGCAACGACGGGCCTCTGCAATGCTCCTGCAGGCGGGCGTATGCCTGGAGCGCGTGCGGTTTCATCTGTGGCGCACCAATCGAGTCTGGTTGCGCGACTCCGGACCGATCTTTGTTCGCAACGCAGCGGGCGAGGTCGCCGTTACGGACTGGAAGTTCAATGCCTGGGCGAAGTATCCGGACTGGCGCCTGGATGATCGAAACCCGGAGCGCGTGGCGGAACTGCTGGGAATGCATCGCTGGCAGCCGACGGCGCGTGGCGCGGACGGCAGACCGCGACGGCTTGTGCTGGAAGGCGGCAGCATCGACGCAAACGGGGTCGGGTCACTGATCACCACGGAGGAATGCCTTCTGAGCGAAGTCCAGCAGCGCAACCCCGGCGTTCTGCGCGAGCAACTGGAAGAGGCTTTTGCCGAGTATCTCGGCGTGGAGCAGGTGCTCTGGCTGGGGCGCGGAACGGCCGGTGACGATACACACGGGCATGTGGACGACATCACGCGCTTTGTAGGTGAGGACGTGATCCTGACTGCTGTGGAACCGGATGCACGGGATGAAAATCACCAACCACTGCGCGAAAATCTCCAGCGCCTGCGCGCTTCGCGCACACCCTCCGGGCGCCAATGGAATCTGATGGAACTGCCCATGCCGAGAGCAATTTTCTTTAACCGGCAGAGGCTTCCAGCGAGCTATGCAAACTTCTACATTGCGAATGATCGGGTGCTGGTGCCTACGTTTCATGACCCGCGGGACCGCGACGCACTTCGTATCCTCAGTGAGGTTTTCCCGCAGCGTGAGGTGGTGGGTATTCACTGCATGGACTTCATTTGGGGGCTGGGTGCGCTGCACTGCATGACACAGCAGCAGCCGGCGGTTCTTCCCCCTGGCACAGCGTTTTCGCAGAACGATTGAGTACACTCAGAACAGATGCCCATCGTTGCGAAAACTGATCTTGAATATCTGCAAATGGCGCTGGACGAAGCCATCGCGGCCGGGGAAGCGGGGGAAGTTCCCGTCGGAGCCGTGCTCGTGCATCAGGGCGAAGTGCTTGCACGCGCGCAGAACCGTGTGATGCGAGACAGTGACCCGACCGCGCACGCTGAAGTCGTGGCGCTGCGCGCTGCCGGACAGGCGCTGGGTAACTATCGGCTCAACGGCTGCTCTCTCTTCGTCACGCTGGAACCCTGCTCGATGTGCGCCGGAGCGCTGGTGCACGCGCGCGTGGATCGTGTCGTTTACGCGACGGCGGATCCCAAGGCTGGCGCGGCAGGCTCCGTGCTTACTGTCATCAATCATCCTCGGCTGAACCATCAGATGCAGCTGGACTCCGGCCTTCTGGCCGAAGAGTCCAGCGAGTTGCTGAAGGCTTTTTTTCGCGAACGTCGCTGATTGGCTCGGCGGTCACGGGCTTCGGAGCGCTGTTTCAACGATCGGGTAGTGTGCGCAGCAGCGCAATGCCTGCGCGATAGTCCATTGCCGGCGGAACAGGCGCGAACTCCGTCATCTCCAGAGTGGTGTCTAGTTGAATTTCGCGGAAGAGAACGCGCGCGTTCATCTGCAACACCATACGCGTGATGCGCCACTGCTGCTGGCCTGTCGGATGCTGCTCAATGAGGAGTGTGCCGCCCTGATCGAGCTTCGCAAAAAGGCCCAGGCCATAATCCACATCGCGGATACGCGTGCACTGGAGCCGCACCACCCGCTGCGCGGCGGCATTGATCCAGAGTTCGCCTGCCATGCCCTTGAGCACCTGTGTCTCCAGATCAAAGGGATCGAAGGATGGATTGGGCTGAAAAGTGAGTCTGTATGCTGGCCCGTCCGTGGTGTCGATGACTCCGGCATAGCGATAGACAAAGGCCTCCGGAAGTGCATGGATGATCTTGCGCAGCCTCTCCGTATCCACCGCCTCGCGCTGTTCGCGATGCCGCTGCAGGCCAGGGTCAGCGACGAGCGAGCGCAGCCGCTCTTCCTCCAGTTCGTTGCGTTGCGGAGAGAGTGGCTGGTCATTCCAGGCGACAAGATGCGCAACATCGCCATCTCGCGTCTCCACGATCCACTTGGTCGTGGTCATTCTGGGACTGGCTTTGCGCAGCCGATACCGCATCCAGCAGGAGGTCGGATGCAGAGCAGCATCCTCACGCTGGAGTACTGTCCGCACCATCTTGCGAGCGGCCGCGTCGCTCAGCGTTGGAGGATTTTGCTCTGCGCTTACGGCTTTTGGACAACCGATCAGAGAGCATAACGCAAGGAGGGTGGTGAGCGCTCCAGCACTCCTTCTGCGATGCAATCGAGATCGAAAAGTTTTGGGCACGTCTCTGCGAATAGAATCCCAATCGAATCCGAATCGAATATCGATCGTTAGTTGATCAAATTTGGTCGAGCGCTTAAGGTGTCAGTTTCTAGAAAACTCAATCGATGACCGCACTCCATTGGACGCTGAAGAAGATGCGACGTTGCAAAGTTTTCACGTGGAAACCGACGACTCGAAGATGAAATCCCGATCATCAAACGTAATGCAAATCCATACGCGATCTTTGTCATCGGCATGTTGGGTTGTTATAGTGCGGGCAGGGCCTCAAACTGGACCTTGCAAAGGATGAACCCATGGCGGCAGAAAATACAGCGACACGTATCGGCAAATCGGTGTTGATTCGCGGAGAAGTGAAGGGAAGTGAAGACTTGTATGTGGATGGGCAGGTCGAAGGCACGATCAGCCTGAGTGAAAGCCGTCTGACGGTTGGACCCAACGCTGTTCTTTCGGCCGATCTGTCGGCGCGCGACGTACTGGTGATGGGTACGGTGCAAGGCAATATCGTTGCCAGCGGACGCGTGGAGCTGCGCGCCGGTTCTCAGGTCAACGGAGACATCCGCGCCGCGCGACTGGCCATCGAAGACAATGCCGTCTTTCGTGGCAAGGTCGATTTAACCCAGGGCGTGCAAAAGCCGGTGGACACCCACAAAGCGGCGGAAACGGTGAAGACTCCCTCCTCCGGCGCGGAGTGAAGGCATGGCTTCCTGGCACAGTTCTTCAAAGATACACCGGTGCCACAAGTGCGAGGATAGATGCTGAGCCGGTTCTTTGATCGCAATACGGAAAGCACGCGGCCCGAAGCCGCTGCTCAAAGGATTCTGCGTCACTCCGGTGGATGGGATGCAATCCGCAAACATCTGTGCGCATCCAGCGGACTGCGTATCCTCGATGCAGGCCTGACTTCGGCATCCAATATCAATCAGTTGACTGAGATGGGACACAGCGTCTACATGGTCGATATTCTGGCCGACGTATGGTCCGACGAATGGCGCACTGAGCCGGACGACGAAGGTAATCGCGCCTGGCGCATCGAAGAGTTCATCGCCGCGAACCTGACTTTTTCGGGCCGCCCATTCGATGTCGTTCTGCTCTGGCTCACGCTCGATTATCTGCCCGAAGAACTGCTGGTTCCTGTAGTGAACGCATTGCGCGATGTGATGGTGCCCGGCGGCCAGTTACTCGCGTTTTTTAACATCAAGCTAATACCCGATCAGATGCACTATTATCGATTGCACATTACTCCTACGGATAACATCGAATTGCAACTGGCCCAGCCGTTCCGTCAGCAACGTGCCCTCACCAACCGAAATATTGAGCGATTGTTTGCCGACTGGGGTGGTCTGAAGCAGTTTCTGGCCAAGGACGGTGTCTCGGAGTCGATCATTCAGCGTTAACCGGCGTCAGAACAAAAAAATGCTGCGGAGTTTCATCGCGTCATGCCGGAAAGCATCTTCCGGCAGGGCCGCCTCATCCAATCCTCATAACAGCAAATAACCCAGGAGAATCAGGACGATGAGTATATTGAAGGGGACAAAAGTTACCTGGCTCGGTCATGCAACTGTACTGGTGGAGACCGCCTGCGGCACAAACCTGCTGATCGACCCGTTCATCGAACATAACCCGAGTTTTCCAAAAGAATTTGTACTCCCCAAAAAGCTGGATTACATCCTTCTGACGCATGGGCACATGGATCATATCGCCGATGCAGCGCCACTTGCACAGAAACACGCCTCAACGGTGGTAGGCATCTACGAGCTGACGAGTTATCTGACAGGAAAAGGTGTGGAGAAAACAATCGGAATGAATCTCGGTGGAACCGTATCCTTGCCCGGCCTGGACGTTACGATGGTCGAAGCAAAGCATTCCTCGAGCATGCAGGAAGGCGGAACAATCGTTTATCTGGGTGAAGCGGCCGGGATGGTGCTCACGGTCAAAGACGGTCCCGTGCTCTACCACGCTGGCGACACCTGCGTCTTCAGTGATATGAAACTGATCCGTGAACTCTACGCTCCGGAGGTGGCTATGCTTCCCATGGGCGGACACTTCACGATGGGTCCAAAGGAAGCTGCACTGGCTGCAAAGTTTCTTGAGCCGAAACTCATTCTCCCGATCCACTGGGGAACGTTCCCGCCACTCAAGGGAACTCCGGAACAGCTGGCAGCGTTGTTACCGGATGGCAGTATTGTTGCGCGCGTCAAGCCAGGCCAGGCACTTTGAGGAAAAAGTTACTGGACGTGTGCTTCTATGCTCCGTCCAGTAACTTCCCGCCGTGCAATTACGACTTGGCGTTACCTTTGCGCTGGCGCTCCCACCGCTTCTTCACAGCTTCGGCAATCCGTTTCCGCCCTTCCGGCGAAATGTTGCGCTTGCGTTTTCCCGCTGGGGCAGGAGCACTGGCGGCCGCGGATGCTGCTGGACGACCACCCCGTTTCTTAGGGGCTGCATTGCCGGAAAGCAACGCCTTAGCCTGCTCTAACCGGGCGATTTCCTGGTCAATTTCCGCGAGTATCTTCGATAAATTCATTACTCCTCCGAATCCACTATTTTCTCTTTTCGCCTTCGCTTACCTTATAGCATGTACAGATGAGTCGTGAGGCGATAACTCCGATTCTATCTCAGAACTTCGAAGATCGCCGCAAAAGATCGATTTTCTGGCTACTCCAAAATTACAGGGTATTGCATCCCAACAACCGGGAATAAACAGGTTGTTGGGCCAGACCTGCTCAATCTGCACTGCTGTCTGATCAGGAATTCTCCGATACACCGGTTGCCGGTGCGGGTGAAATCGCAAGTTCAGGTGTTTTGCCGTGCGTTAAATGCGATATGTCTCGCGATTTGAAGTTGCGAATATCGCGGATCACTTCCTGACTATCTCGTGCATATTGACTGGCCAGACGCGTCAAAGCGTAGGTGATGATTTCGCTGTGATGCAGGTCGTGCATCGTAGGATCCCGGCGCAGATTCAGCCATAGGCGATGCACAAGTTGCACGTCATCAGGCAACAGATTGGGTGCATGCGGCCCGAGATGGAAGACGCGCGCATCACCGTTGGCACTGATGACATAGAAGGTCATCGGATTTTTAGGTTCCGGCAAGGATTCCCATGCCTGTCCGATGTGGAATGCCTGCTCCTCGGGAGTCATTTTGGTGGAGAGTCCTGAGACGACGGAATCGACTTCTAGGGAGTGAGCGGTCTGAACGAGAGCTGCAAAGATATCCCCTGCCGGAACGACGACGAGGGAGACAGTTTTTCCGAAGCTCTCTGCGACGGAGATGGCTTTTGTGAAGACCATCTGCTCGTGTTCGGAGAATATCTGATCCTCAGGGCCAAGATATTCAGGACCGCCCGCGCCCATGATGCGCGCCGTCAGCACGACGATATCCTGTTCCTCGGTGCTGGTGTGCGAGAGTGCCCACTTCAACGCAAAAGGATTGGCTGCGTCGCGCATCGTCACCATCACACCGCCCGGGCGAATGCCAAGCGATTCGCGGCTGATACGCTCTTCGCGAGTG
>JAJZDO010000492.1 GCA_021805955.1 Acidobacteriota bacterium | reverse complement strand
GTGGATCGCAATGGACAGCCGGTAGTGCGCTTTGCTCCGCAGACGCTTCCCGCGGAGATGGCGGCGGATATCGAAAAGCTGCTGTAGGCGCAGGCCCCGATGCTGTCGCGATCTGCAGAATTGTTCTCACATTCTGCCGCCGTATCGCAGGTACCAGAGGCTTCCGCGCAGGTCCTTTCGCGAGAGCAGCGCATCCGGTACTGTGAGCAACTGCACGGCGCTGTCGAAGAATCGGTGCAGACGCGAACTCTGCGGATAGTCAAGCGCGCCAGCCGGTCGAAGCAGACTCTCCAGCATGGATCCCAAGAGCATGCGTTTTCCAGTAGCCGATTTGCTGTGGTGGAGCGGAGGCGGAGAATGGGGAGGACAAAGATCAAAGGCTTGCAGCGCCAGCATGGGTTCATCGAAGCCGATGCGCGCGACCTTGGCAGTGGTGCCGCCCATGCGGTAGTTCACTTCGAGAAAATAGACTTCGCCGGACTCCGCCGACTGGAGCAGATCGAAGTGAAATGGACCGTGCAGATTGGCCAACTCCGCGAATCGCAGTGCTGCCGCATGAACAGAGGGCGGAGTCGTGCAGCGTTGAATGGTGAGTGCAAAGCCATGATGCTTGCGGAGAGTCTGGAAACACTCCAGCGCCAGGATGCGCCCATCGACCCCGCGAACACCGTGCAGGACGAGATTTGGACCGAGGCAGAAGGTTTGCGCGATGAGCGGGCTGGTCCATTGCAGCGAGTCCAGGAAGTTGTGTAGATGACTCGGTGAGTCAACACGCTGGGCTTTGAAGACGGGCTGCACGGAGTTGATCTGCGTCGGTCGAAGACAGAGAGGAAAACTCGCCTCGGGCAACGTTTCGGCGTCCTTTTGCGTATGCAGAAGCCAGGTGGGCAGCACAGCGAATCCGGAGCGTGCAGCCAGAGCGGTCTGTTCAGACTTGCGTGTGAGTTGCTGGATGGAAGCTTCCGGGCTTGCCATGACGCGACAATCCGGTTCCAGCGACTTGCGATGCCTGGAAAGCCAGAGAAGAGTGGCTTCGTCATCACTGCTGATGGCATCCGCATGCACGGATTGGACGAAACGAAGGATTGTGTCGAGTGTCTGTGGAGATTTGTCGATGCCCCAGGGGATGCGCTCTCCCAGCGATGTGATGGCGGCGCTGGGTTTTTGGGAGCGAAATTGCGGATTAGCTGTTGAAGGGTCTACAAGCGGCATCAGGTGCACGGCGATTCCAGCTTCGCTGCATCGACGCAGAAAGGCCATGGAAGGCGCCCAGAAGCCCAGTTGCACCAGGTTGCGCACGGTGCGGGGGGCGCAAGAGCGAGTTTTTGAAGCAGATTGCTGCGTTGGCTCTGCCTGGTTCATCTTCATTCCGTTCAGCGCTTCAGGAAGACGATCGCGCGTCGAAGAGAAAAGCCCAACGATGGATTTGAGCTTTGCGATGTCCGCATTCAGAAGGGGAACATGGGCAGGTTACTGCATGGTGGGGGTGTACAGCAATTTCCAGCTTGATTCTGAAGGAAAAAACTGGTTTTTGAGACGTATCTGTCGGCTATACTCGCACTGAACGGAGAGGCACTGCGCAGATTAGCCTGTTCGCGGTCTGGAGGCGGAGAAGATGGCTCGTATCGGACGCAGAGCCGACCTGAAGACGGAGTTGAAAGCACCGATTGCGATTCCTGATCGCCTGTACTATCGCATCGGTGAGGTAGCCCGTATCTGCGGTGTTGCTACAACTGTGTTGCGCTTCTGGGAGACGCAGTTTCCGCAACTCAAGCCCAACAAGGGCGGCACGGGACAAAGGCTCTATCGTCGTCGGGAAGTTGAACTCGCGCTGCGGATTCATGAACTTGTTCATGAACAGGGGTTCACGATCGCGGGGGCGAAACAGGTCATTGCCGCACCAGCGGAGCCGATCGCCTCGCAGAATGCTTCGCTGCATGGGCTGAGGGAGATTCGAGCCGGTTTGAAGGAATTGCGTGAGATGCTGTTGTGTGACGCGGCACCGAACCTTCGCCGTAAGCCTCGGGTGTCGATGCCATCGGTACAGTCGGAGACGCCAACTCTGTTTTCCGATTTTGACCTGGATCAAGACGCGTAGAGTCGCATCCCTGTCCAGAGAGAAGCTGCCCAGGAAAGCAGTCGAGGCAAAGCGACCGGACAGAATTCATCCGAAAGCGCAGATCGTGCGCTGATTTCGTGGTATATTCGCGCTAGATTCATTTCCGCTTTTTTGTAGACGATAGCTATTTCTTCGTTTTGCCTCGTTTTTAATCTAAGTAGCCAAACTTTTCAGGAGCGTTCCACATGCGATGCCCCTATTGCGGAGCCAGCCACTTTCGGCTGTCTCGATTGCGTATCTCGGATTTGATTCATCTGCTGAGACTCCGGTATCCGGTTCGGTGCCGACTTTGCCGGGAGCGAACCCATGTCTCCTTTGCGAAGGCGATGCAGGCGCGAAGCGCTGCGCGTCATGCGCACGGCGAAGCTGCCAAACCGGAATCTGCGCCAAAATCTGTTCAATAGCGTAGAGTGCGAATGTCGTTTCAAGGAAACGCCCCATCCGGTTGCAACCGGATGGGGCGTTTGGTTTCTTTCGATTCAGCCCAGATCAATCCTGCTCTTTGCGGGCCTTTTTGCGATTGCGCTTGCGCGCCAGTGCTTCCTTGACGCGACGCTTCTCGCCCGGCTTCAGGTAGTAGGAGTGGCGTTTGACATCCTTGATGATGTCTTCCTGTTGCACCTTGCGCTTGAAGCGACGCAGGGCATTCTCCAGGGGCTCGCCTTCTTGTATGCGAACTTCTGCCATGATGATTCCACCTCCTTACCTGCCAAACCGGCTCTTTTCAGAATACCCAACAATGCTTCGCGTGGCAATTGCGGGTGAACAAAGGCCAGGCGCGCTTATACTCAGATTTTGCATGCAGGATGTGGAGGAAAACCGCAATGATTCGCAGTTATCAAGGGCGCTATCCGGAGATTGCCGAGGACTGTTACATTGACGCATCGGCACAGGTGATTGGCGATGTCACAATGGGCGCACGGTCGAGTGTATGGATGAATGCGGTGCTGCGTGGCGATGTACATTCGATCCGGATCGGCAGCGGGTCGAATGTCCAGGATTGCGCAGTCCTGCATGGCCAGCGCAATCTCTACGCAGTGCATGTGGGCGATATGGTGACGATTGGCCATAATGCCACGGTGCATGGGTGCACGGTGGAAGATGCTGTGCTGATTGGGATTGGCGCGCGCGTGCTGAACAACTGCCGCATCGGCGAAGGCTCGATTATTGCAGCCGGAGCGGTGGTGCCGGAGGGAACGGTGGTGCCGGCGCGGACGCTGTGGGCGGGAGTTCCAGCGAAGATGAGGCGCGCGCTCGACGATAAAGATCGTGAGATGATCCTGCACTATGCGCGGAATTATCTGGATTACACGGCGACCTATCTGCGCGAGGGCCAATAAGCCGCCGTAAGAGCCAAGGCGGGTTAGACTCCGGCCGGCCGCGGGTTGGACTTGTCGTAGCGCGCGACCTGAATCTTGCGGGCCAGTCCGACTTTGCTGAGCATCCAGATCAGCCAGAAATTGGGGTCCAGCTCATACCAGGTGAGGCCGTGGCGCGCCGAGACGGGGTGCGCGTGATGGTTGTTGTGCCAGCCTTCGCCGCCGGTGACCAGCGCGACAAGCAGGTTGTTGCGTGAGTCGTCCTTGGTCGGGAATCGGCGCTTGCCCCACATGTGCGTTGCCGAGTTGACCAGCCAGGTGGCGTGAAGTCCCAGCGTCACTCGCAGAAATACTCCCCACAGGACCAGTTTTACGCCGCCCATGAGGCTGTGGTCGACCAGAGCGCCACCGCCCAGCAGCAGGACGCCGCAGGTGACCAATGAAAGGTAGTGATACTTGCTGATCCACACATGGAAGCGGTCCCGCGCCAGGTCAGGTACGTAGCGCGCCAGCGTCTCCGCCTTGGCGTGCATCGATTTGCCGAGCACCATCCATCCGATATGCGCCCACCACGGGCCTTCCTTGGGAGTATGCGGATCGCCGGGATGGTCGCTGTTCTGGTGATGCACCCGATGCACAGCCACCCAGAAGATGGGTCCGCCTTCGAGCGCGAGCGTCGCAAAAACGGTCAGCAGATACTCCAGCCACTTGGGTGTCTGGAAGCCGCGATGGGTCAGCAGACGGTGATAGCAGACGCCGATGCCCAGATTGATCGCCATGACCCACAAGACCGCGGCCACCAGCAGCCGCTGCCAGCTAAAGCAGAAGAGCGCAGCGATTGCGCCCAGGTGAAATGCGGCGATAAACCCTGCTGTGACCCAGTTGATGCCGCCATCGTTGGCCTCACGGCCCATGCGCAGATCGTCCCGCCGGGACGCAGATGCACGCTCATCGGAGGGCTTGTTCGAGGGGGTTGCGGATATATTCAGGCTGCCTTCGGCAACCAGATTTGAAGTTGATGACGACATTGTTGGGTGTTCCTGCTTCCTTCCGGCTTTGCGCATGACGCTACATCCATTGTACCGGTAGGCGAGTTCGCCCGGGGGAAATTTGGTATTTAACCCGTGCGAACTCGCTGAGCGGCACGCATTTTGATGCAAACGTAATGATCGGGAATGCCGATGGGGGCAGGCTGGATCAGTGCATGGCGATGTCGCTGTTGCCCCCGCCAGGCTTGTTCTTGCTGAGCAGAAACGCCAGGAGAGTCATGCCGATTGCCATCCAGAAGAGCATCTTGAAGACATCCACATAGGCCTGCATCGCGGCCTGGCGGTTCAACTCGCCATAGATCGAGGCCATTGCCGCGCCGACTCCATTGTGTGCTCCAAAGTTCTGATTCATATAGCCGGTGGTGCCATCCAGAGTGTTTGCATATGGAATGCGGAGGTTGGTCATCTTCTCCTGCAACAGTGCCTGATGGTGCATGGACTGGTTGGTGACCGCAGCGCCGGTGATGGCGATGAAGATGCTGCCGCCGATGTTGCGGACGAAGTTGATCAGGCCGGCAACCTGGTTGCTCTGTTCGCGGGGAATGCCAACGTAGGCCGCCGTGGTGATGGAGATGAAGCAGAAGGGGATGGGCAGCATCTGGACGACGCGCAGCATGGAAGCGCTGTAAAAGCTCATGTCCAGCGTGAGCTGCCGGGTGGTGTACCAGTAGGAGATGGCGAAGAAGACGAAGCCGACGGCTGCAATGTAGCGGGCCGGATATTTGCCGGTGGCCCAGCCGGCAAAGGGCATCACGAAGACGAGGGCAAATCCGCCGGCCGTGAGGGCTTCACCGGCGTTGGTGGCCGTGTAGCCCAGCAGGCTCTGTAACATCTGAGGCTGCAGGACGGTGCTTGCATTGAGCACGCCGCCGACCAGGGCCATGAGGAAACAACTGATGGCGAAGTTTTTATAGCGAAAGAGCTTGAGGTTGATCAGCGGGTTTTTCTGCCGCAGTTCCCAGACGATCAGCCCAATGAGTCCACCGACAAATATGACCGCGAAGAAGCAGATGAATCCTGAAGAGAACCAGTCGTTTTCCTCGCCCTTGTCAAGCATGATCTGCATGCCGCCCATGGCCAGACTGAGGAAGGCCAGTCCCATGAAGTCCATGTTGAGCAGGTGCTTGCGGTCGGGAACGATCCATGGAGGATCATCGACCATGCGGGTGACGAGAATGTAGGCCAGGATGCCGACGGGAATATTGATGTAAAAGATCCAGCGCCAGGAGTAGCTGTCGGTGATCCATCCGCCCAGCGTTGGACCGATGGACGGGGCGAGCACGGCGACCAGACCGTAGAGAGCAAAGGCCTGGCCGCGATGCTTTTCGTCGAAGGAGTCTGCCATGATGGCCTGGGCCATGGGCTGCAAGCCGCCACCGCCAGCGCCCTGCAACACGCGGCACAAGAGCAGCATGGGCAATGTGGGCGCGATGCCGCAGAGGAAACTGGAGATGGTGAAGATGGTGATGCACAGCAGAAAGAAGTTCTTTCTGCCCATCAAGTTGGAGGCCCATCCACCGAGCGGCAGAACGATCGCGTTCGACACCAGATAGCTGGTGAGCACCCAGGTGCCTTCATCGGTGCTGGCGCCCAGATTGCCGGCGATGTGGGGCAGGGCGACATTGGCAATCGAGGTGTCGAGCACCTCCATGAACGCCGCCAGAGCGACTGTCATCGCGATCAGCCATGGATTGGCGCGCGGCTTCCAGTGCGCGTGCATGTCCACGGACGGATTCACGACGGTGCGCTCGACTCCGGTTGCTTCAGTGGAAGCGTCGAGCTGCATTGCGTCACTTGGCGTTGCCATAAACTTTTTGCCTCAAAGAATGCGAATCAATCTCAGTCCAGGAACGGAGCAGCGGTGCGGCGTATCTTGCCTGGCTCAACTGACCAACTGGCTGAACT
>JAJZDO010000722.1 GCA_021805955.1 Acidobacteriota bacterium | reverse complement strand
TAAAGTAACTCAGAGCACCCTTGGGATAATTTTTGTTAAATGCTTCTGTGTTGGTGGGATTAGGACCTGATTGGAAAGCAGCATTGCTCTGACTCTTGCCAGCGCCACCCAGGTATTTTCCTGGCCGCAAAGTACCGTAGAGACTTCCCTCATAGTAGAGGATGCCTTGCGTGTTGTTGTACACGGGCGTCCACGGGAAACCGGTGTGGGCATTCAGAATTCCCCCCAAAGACCAGCCGTCAGCCACTTTTTCCAGCCAGCGGTTGCCGTGGAAGAAGACCGGCTGCCACAACCCAGAGATTTTGAAAGCGTTCTGCACGTTAAAGTCGGATCGTCCCCAGGATGCCTTGCGATCAAACGGATAGGGATCTTTGTAGTAGGGCTGGGAACCGTCATCCATGCTCTTGCTCCACTCATACTCCACATCCGCCTTGAACGACTGGGAAAACTGGTGCTGTAATCCAGCCAGCATCGAATTGTAGGCAGAGTTGGCATCATTTGCGTGAAAGTTCACGCCAGCCACCCGCGGATTAAAAGGTATCCCTTCGGCTGCCGCAACGACGTTGTAGTTAAACGTCCGAATGAGATGACGCGACACGCTGCCGGAATATCCCAATGAAGCAACCCACTGCTGCCCAAGGTTATACTCCGTACCGAGCGAGTAATGGTAGGTATACGTTGTAGGAACATGTGCGGGAAACGCCGCCACGTTGATCGGAGAGCCGGCCAAAGGGAGGTTGTTTGAGCCATAGTGTGCAATGACATAGGAGTTGGGAGGATAGCCATAAAAGCTATTCGGACTGGACGGTACCTTGTACAAAATCCCAACCGAAGTTGGAGTTATCTTAGACGAGGCGCAGCACAAGCTGGGAGTGATTATATTTGGCGGATTGAAAGCTGAATCCGCCTGAATCGCAATTTCATTCTGGTTGTAAGTGAGACCGACTCCGCCCCGAATCACAGCCTTCCCATGGTTCTGATTGGGACTCCACGCGAAACCAAACTGAGGACCAAAGTTACCTTTCTGCGCCGTATATAGATTTCCACCCTCCCGTACCGACAAATCGGTCAACAGATTCGAGCCAGTGCCAAGTTGTACGACTGCCAGATTTCCCTCCTTCGAGGACATTGGCCCAAAATACTGCCAACGCAAGCCCAGGTTGAGAACAAGGTTAGGCAACACCTTGTAGTCATCCTGCGCAAACAGAGCGTACATGGTCACGCGGTCGTCCTGACGATTCGAGGTCGCCTCTCCGTTCGCAGGGTTGAATGCTCCACCCTCGTTATAAGGGGCATCATTGAGCAAATCCCACATGTTGCGGAAATTCCAAGTTGGCCTTGCCTTATACAGAACATCATTCAGATAGTAGAGCCGGGTCACATCTCCGCCGAACTTCAGATTGTGGCTGCCCTGTACCTTATTCAATACATCCTTATACGTGTAGGTCCATTGATCGTACTCACTGGGCCCGGGCGCACCGAAGGTGGGGGCAGCACCGTCGGCCAGTTTTGCGGAGCCAAGCGAATCGATGCTGGCTTGTGGTAAACCCCATGGCTCCTGCGGGTTCGTGATGAGTTCATTCCAACGCCATCCTGCAGCGTTCGCACGGGCTTCATTCAGCAGTGTGGGAGAGAAGATATGGTTCCACTCCCCGGTAAACGCATTGTTCACCTGAGTATGGTGCCAAAGGTTCGCCGGACGGACGGGGCCACGATAGAACGTCGAAGACACTGGCACCCAATATATTGTGCCGTACACCAGATCCTTACTGGTGACGTTGGCGTCCACGCGTCCATTGTATTGATTATCTACATTGACGGCAGGATCGAGCGTGCTAACGAATGCAATCGTAGGTACATTTGTCAGCCCATTGCCAACACCGGGATTTCCACTGCCAGTGTAGGTCGGATCGAGCGTTCCCAGCGGGGACGTGAGAGGCGAACCAAGATTCACGCCCTGGCCGGGAATAGTACGGCATTGCTTGCCCTCAATCAGGCCGATATTCGAGCAACCCAACGACAAGACTGCACTGGATGCAACTCCTTCACCGGGAAAGCTAAGCAGGTTCGAAGCAATGCTGCTGGATGGTGCCTGCTGAAGGAACTGCGACGACTCATACCAGCCGGTGCCAGTATTGGTGGAAGAATTGCGTAACGTCTCATAAGCGAAGAATCCGAAAACTTTGTTCTTCCAGATAGGACCACCAAGGCTTCCGCCGAACTGATTGAAGCGTTGGTCGTCCTTGTTCAGTCCTCTTTGTAGCGGGGTGCAAGGCTTTCCGCCGCAGAAAACCACTTCAGATCCGGGGCCGTTCCATCGCTGGTAGGCGTTCAAACCAGGCCGATCGGCCTTGAAGAATGCACTTCCATGCAATGTATTGGTTCCACTCTTGGTAACCACCTCGATTTGCGCACCGCTGAATCGTCCGTTTTCCGCGTCGTAGCTGTTGGCAACAACATGAACGTCCTTCACCGACTCTTCCGTCGGCGAGATGACCGAAGCTCCTCCCCACACTGCGCTGACCGTACTGATGCCATCGATGCTAATACCGTTGGTCTCGTTCTGCCCGCCATTCGCGCTGATCTGGGGTGCATTTTCTGTCGTAAATATCCCAGAGGCTGCGCCCGATCCGCCTCTGTTCGAGCCGGGCATTGTTTGTGTGCCTCCACCAGACGCCTGTGCGCCATCACCAAAAACGCCGGGAGCCAGCTGCGAGAGTTGGAAGACGTCACGCCCGAAGGAGGGCAAATGCTGAACTTCATTGGCGGTGACGGTCCCGCCGACCGACGCGGTTTCCGTATCCAGAAGGGTCGCATCGCTGCCCGACACAGTCACGGTCTGTGACATAGCTCCAACTTCGAGATGGATATTCACAGAATTGGCCTGTTCCGGGGTCAGTAGCACATCACTGAGTATTTTTTTCTGAAACCCAGACGCAACCACCGTCAGTGAAAAACGGCTGGGAGGAAGAGCATTGAAGGTGTAAATCCCTCTACTGTCGGTTGTAGCCGTCTTGACCCAGTTGGTTTCTTTGTTGACCAGAGTAACTATAGCTCCCGGGACAACTGCTCCCTGCGGATCCAACACTGTCCCTTGCAGGCTGGCATTGTATTGCGCATGACCAACTGCCGATAGTGAGCACGCAACAACGAACAGTACGACACCGCGGATAAATAATCCCCAGGCAGACCGAGCAGACATTCTCTTCCATGGATAGGTGATACCGATATGCATTTGCAGCTTAACCTCCCAGCCTTATTCAAGGCTACGACTATAGCGCGCCACAGTACAAAATAAAGTCGATATACAGTGACAGGCCAGACTGTTATGAAGCAGCCCTATCCTCAAGGGCTGAAAAGGCGAATTTTCTCTGAATATTTTGCATTCAAATAATTTTTATGGATTTTCTTTCAGCGAGAAACACTACTGAAACAGCAATGGATCTGTCAAGTATTAATTACGCGCTTTTTGCAACATATTTAAAACAAAGCCATAAATCGACCGACGAACGGTCCTTCTTTATGAAATCTACGACCGTCCTTCTGCTGCGAGCCTTTCTTGGCGGTCCCATCTGCAATCCAGGATGTTCTTGTCCACACGACACTCAGAGACCTGCCAGACGAGCCAATGCTGGGCCATCCATCGTTCATGGCAAAATTGGCGAATCAATAGTTTTCTGTTCGATTGCGTCTTCATCCATGGCGGTGCCCTATGGAAAGTTTTCCACGTGCACGAATTTGGAACTTTCTGTTGCCGATGCTATTGGTGCGGAGCATTGTGGATATCCATCCCTACGTTGCGCGCTGTAGCGCTTGTCGGAGACAGGCATCCATGTGGGCCTCTGATAGGCTGAGACGAGCCTGAAGCCAATCCAAAGGATTTGGCGTTGAGTTTCAGTGCAGAGAGAAAATCATTGCCATTACGTTTGTCGACCACAGACAAGTCGCCGACTGCCAAATCGCTTGTTCCGCGGCGGAGGTGGCGGATTGCCTGGCTGCTGGGGCTGGGCGTACTGGTCAATTTTTTCGACCGGGTGAACCTGTCGGTGTCGCAGGCGTCGATAGAATCCGGGTTTCACATTTCAGTGGTAGCGTTCGGGTATCTGGCGAGCGCTTACGCGCTGACCTACGCGCTGTTGCAGTTGCCGATCGGGGTGATTCTGGATCGGCTCGGGATTCGGCTCGTGGGGTGGGTGAGCATTCTGTTGTGGAGTGTGGCGTCGTTTGCTTCGGCGTTAAGCATGGGCTACGGAAGTTTGTTTGCGGCGCGGCTGCTGCTGGGGGTGGGCGAAGCGCCAACGTTTCCAGCCAATGCAAAGGCGATCGGGCTGTGGTTTCCGCAGGAGGAGCGCAGCCTGGCTACGGCGCTGAACGATGCTGCGGCGAAGTTTGCCTCGGCGCTGGGGGTGCCCGTGCTGGGGGCGCTGCTGTTGGAGGTGGGCTGGCGGTGGAGCTTTGCGGCGACGGGGTTTGCGAGCCTGGTGTATCTGGCGGTGTTTCTGACCGTGTATCGCAATCCGGATCAGGATGGCGGGTTGAGTGAGGTGGAGCGGAGTTACCTGAGTTACGGATCTTTGGAAAAGCAGGAACCGGAGCATCTGAAGCTTGGGTTTTCGCGGCTACTGCGCGAGCGGAAGGTACTTGGTCTGGCGCTGGGGTTTGGCGCGTACAACTACACGTTTTACCTGCTGCTGTGGTGGCTGCCGGGATATTTTGCGCGTGCGCTGGGGGTGGACGCACTGCACTCGTTCCTGTTTACCGGGGTGCCGTGGCTGGTGGCGACAGCGACGGACCTAGCGGTTGGAGGATGGCTGGTAGATGCACTGATCGCACGCGGGCTGGACGCGAGCCGGGTGAGGCTGACGGTTCTGGTGGTGGGCACAGGTTGCGGATTGGGGCTGCTGGGCGCGGCTGGGGCGCATACTGCTGTTGCCGCTGTCGCATGGGTGAGCCTAGCGATTGGCGGGCTTTCGGCAGCCGCTCCAGTGGGGTGGTCCGTGCCGTCGCTGATTGCACCGCGAGCGAACGTGGGCGCGGTGGGCGGTATCGCCAACTTTGCCAGCCAGGTGTCAGCGATTGCCGCACCGATTGTTACCGGGTATGTGGTGGATGCGACACACTCTTTCGCATGGGCGTTTGTGGTGGCTTCGGTGTATCTGGCGGCAGGGATTGCCGGGTATGCGCTGCTGCTGGGGCGGATTGAACCGTTTGCAGAGGTCGGTGAGTTGGAAGGGATCTCCCATTAAAAAAATCGCATTTATCTGCCGAATTTATATTTGTCTGGAGTTGCTGGCGACAGAGAGTACGGTGCAGATGTATCGAGGATCTCCAAAGGAGCCAAACACGCTTGAATGCGACCGACCGGGATCATGCTAGCATTGGTCCCTGGGGCGCCCGGCTCTGCATCCCCCACCGAGTTTTCTCTCGATACGCTATGGAGAACTTTCACATTGAACTGCCGCATGCTCTTCGGGAACGCCTGTAAGTCTTTTGCTAAAACTGGACTGCTACCCAACTCTCTGCTGGTGCTGGCGCTTGGTGCAGCGCCGATTCAGTTGTACGCACAGATACAGACGACGCCGGTGGCTCCGGCCTGGTCGCTGCCAGCCTCGCCAACGCACGAGCAGGTTCCTCCGCCGCCGGGCTTTCATCGCGCCAGTAAGAATTTCGATACGCCGATCGGAATCTTTCAGGGGCAGTCGGATATCGGCGCCGCGCTGATTCCGGGTAGCGCGAGTTACGACAGAGCAACCAGAACTTACACCCTCCACTCTGCGGGTTACAACATCTGGTACAACCGCGATGAGTTTCGCTTTCTGTGGAAGAAGATGTCAGGCGATCTTTCGTTCGCCGCAGATGTCAGCTTTCCCATAGCCAAACCACCTCAGGATCGAAAGGTGGTACTGATCATTCGCCAGGATCTCGAGGACGATGCCAAGGAGGTCATGGTGGGCGAGCATGGCACCGGCATGGTACACCTGGCTGAGCGCACCGAGAAGGACGCATTCATCAAGGATATGCAGTTCCGCATCGGAGGTAGCCTTTTGCCGCACGACGTACTGCCGAAGCGGATCGGCATCCAGAAGCAGGGCGATGAGTTTGCCCTTTTCATCAGCGTGCAGGGCGAGCCGATGCACCAGTTCGGACCGCCGGTGAAAATCCACTTCGATGCGCCGTTCTATGTGGGAATAGGCTTCTGCCCTCACTTGCCGACGACGGTTGACAGCGGCTCGTTCTCCAACGTGGTGCTCGTGAACAAGGCCGGCGAGGTCCACTAGAGCCTGTTATGAACTTTATACCTGTCATTGATTTGGTTGCTGCGGCAAGTTGTTATGGCGCAGCATGGAAGGATGGGAAAGCAGTATCGGACCGGATATCCAAGTGATGTGAGC